>CAZQYL010000108.1:0-7949 GCA_964597425.1 uncultured Ignavibacteriales bacterium
TTAAGGATAAAGATCACTTAAGCAATATAAGGTATAACAGCGTAATGCATCTTGCTGAAAATTTCAGGATTGAGAAGGAACACTCAGCCCATGTTACGGGATTAGCGCTAAAGATATTTGACCTCACAAAAAAACTGCATAAGCTGGGGCCGGCAGAGCGTGAATACCTTGAAGCGGCAACCATACTGCATGAAGTTGGCGGATTTGTATCGCACTCACAGCATCACAGGCATTCATATTACATAATCCGCAACGCTGAAATGCTTGGCTTCACCGAAAATGAAAAGGAAATTGTTGCAAATGTGGCGAGGTACCACAGGAAGAGTCACCCCAAGCTAAAACACCCCGATTATGCCAAGCTTACTTCAGATGAACAGCTTGTTATAAGGAAGCTTGCCGCAATACTGCGTATTGCAGACGGGCTGGATAGAAGCCATACATCGTCAATCAGTGATATTGATATGTTAAATAATGATGGTAAAGTTACATTTGTTATAAAAGGTAACGCTGAAAATATTGAGCTTGAAATCTGGGGGGCATCCAGCAAGAAGAAATTGTTTGAGGAAGTTTTTGGGGTTGAGGTGGAGTTTAGGACGGCATAATTTCAAATTCCAAAATCCAAATTCCCAATATCATGCAGGTCTTAAAAAATAAGTATCTATAAATTTACAGTTAATTAGTAGAAGTATTCAGCTATCAATTCCTTATATTTGTATATTCATAAAATTTTAATTGAACTAAAATGACCAAACAAATATTTGGAATATTGATTTTAGTTTTTGCTGTTGTTAACATATATTCATTTGGCGGCGGGCATGATTCACTGCTTTTTGATGATCCGGGTACAAAAATTTCATCAACATTCAGTAATGAATGCAAAATAAAAGTAGTTCAGGTTTCCGGACTTGTAATTGGATCAGTTAAAATCATGGAATTGCTGCAAGGCTGCGGCGATGAAGTAGACACTGTTTATCGTACTTTAAACGGAGAGCAGCTGAAAGTTGGCTTTGATATAGTTGAAAATGAGGAGGTGAGAACAGGAGAAGATGGATTTGTGAAACTGGAGCTTGCAGATGGTTCGGTAATGGTAGTAGGTCCAAACAGCTCACTGATGTTTACTGAAAACCTTTGTAAAGAAACCAAAACGCTTGTGAAACTGATAAATGGCAGCATTTGGACTAAAGTTAAAAAACTGCTGGGTGGCGGGAAGTTTGAAGTATCTACCGAACGAAACGGCGGGGGAGTGAGAGGTACTGAATTTTCTTTTGAAGTATTTCCGGATAGAGAAGTAATAAAAGTTTACGAAGGTTCATTTGAAGTATATCCCTTGAAAAAACATACAGAGCTTGAAAATTCGGGGAAAGAAATGGAACAGCTTCAAAAGGATTTTGAAGCGGGAAAAATTACAATGGAAGAATATGCAGTAAAGATGACGGACTTCGGTACTAAAATGTCAAAACTTTCAGATGAAATCACAAAATCAACAATGGTTGAAGCAGGCTATATGGTAACTGTAACAGATAAGGTCAGCATACCTGAATCAATTCCAGGCGGTGAAACAAAGTGGTTTGAAGACGCAAGGATAAAGTAGATCCAACTGATTCTTTATTGGAAACAAGGGGCTATCGGCCCCTTGTTTTGTTTAGTACACAATTTTCTCGAGGAATAGCCCTGATGGCGGGGCAGTGAATTCAGCTACCCCTTTTTTGCTGCGGTGATTAATTCCGATATTCAGCAGGTCAGATATTTCTTCGTTTTTCATTTTGCCCCTGCCAACTTCAACAAGCGCACCAACGATACGCCTTACCATCTTCCACAAAAAATGCGAAGCTTTTATGCGGATGTAAATTTTATTTGCGTCTTCGGTTACTTCAAGTGTTTCGACCAGGCACTTGGTTGATTTATCATCGGGGGATTTATCCGAAAACGCTTTGAAATCGTGCATGCCAACAAATAGTTTTGAGGCATCTTTCATTTTTTTTACATCAAGCTTATCCTTAACCCACCATACATAGCGTTTTTCAAACGCCGTACGGCGTTTTGAAATAACATATAAATACTGCCGTGATTTCGCCGTATGCCTCGCATGGAAATCAGGCCGCGCCTTTTCAATTTCGAGGATATTTATATCGCCGGGCAGCTCATCGTTAATTTTCATCTTCAGTATTTCCGGTCCAAGCATTGTTTCGCAGTCTAAATGCGCCACCTGTTCAATCGCGTGAACGCCCGCATCGGTGCGGCCTGAGCCCTGAAGATCTATGAACTTGTTGACACCCTTGTTCTTCCTGAAAACGGTATCAATGGCTTTCATTAATGTGCCCTGCACGGTTTTAACCGCTGATTCTTTAGGCTGTTTCTGCCAGCCGGAGTAATTTGCGCCTGCGTATTCCAGGTAGATCTTGAATTTCATATTACAAAGATAGGTATATAAATAAAAGGTTACTAATTAGTATTTAATTTTTCTTCAAGCCAGTCCTTTAAGCCAATTGACTGATTGTTTTTGAATATAATCTCCGCATTCATCAGTTTGTTTTTATCACCAGTAAGCCTGTATTGAACAAGCTCGCCGAAACATGAAACAAAGTTCCTGTAGGTTTGTTTCTGGAATTCCGAAATTTCCTCGCTGTTATTCAGATATTTTTTAAAAGTTTCTAGCAGGCTTAATGCTTCTTCATAATACATGAGCTCAAAGTATGAAACAAGCATTGAGCTTCTTACTTCAAGTTTGTAAAATGCGGTGTTCAGTTCAATTTTCAAAGCTGCGTGCAGAACCTTCTCAAAATCTTTTTCTTTCAGGCTTACCAGCATTCTGCAATAATTCAAAGTATTATTCCTTTCGTCATCCGCTATAAGCTTTCCGTATTCATCAATGAAATTTTTTACCCACGTTATTTCATTAAGGTCAACTGCGGTTTTACATGTATTGCGGAAGAGTGACGGGTGAAATGAATTTGAGCCGTTATATGAAATGATGCTGTTATTCAGCTTAATGATATTCAGGTCAAACAGTTCTCTTACAAACCCGTGGTCACCTGAGTTTATCTTTCTTGCGCATACATTTTCCGCTGTTGATAGCAGCAGGAATTTTTCCTTAAAGCTGAATTTTGAAAGATGTGCAGATATTATTTCTTTCAGTCTGAAAAAGTAACTATTATCATCAGTGCTTACAACTGCGTTAACAGCGTAATAATACGGGGCAATAAAAATGAATTTATCAGGGTAGTTCTCTTTTATAAGCTCCATAATTCCTTCATCATTGATCATTTCATTAAATTTGAGAAATTTTATTTCTTTGCCCTGCCTTTTATAATAATCACCAATGAGAACAAGGTTAGCCCGTGTTTTATAATGGGCAACAAGAAAATCAAAAAGCTGGCTTGAAGCAATTTCTTCTATATTGCCAAATGCCTCATGCTGCCGGCTGCGGATAGAAAGATAATGCGCGTTTTCATTATTTATAAACACAAGGTCTTTAAAAAAATTAGAATCAAAAGAGGTTTCCGTTATCTCGTTTCTCAGTAAATCCAGCGCTTTTGTAAAAAATTTATCAATTCCTTTTTTATTTAATTCCGATACTTGTTTTTTCAATTTAAGCCTGCTGTCATTTTCAAAAGCTTCGATCTCTAAAAAAGTCAGGCATTTGTTATAGTATTCCGATAGCAGGTTTTTAAGAATGTTATCATTATACTTTTTTCCGGGATAAATAACACGGTAAAGATCTTCATTGTTCAGTTCATCTGAACTGAACGCCGGATAAAATTTTTTAAAATATGCGGTGAGCTTAATAAGGTTTGAGTTTTTATTGAAATATGGAGATTCAATAAAATCACAAAAAACGGAAAACTCTTTTTTTGATAGTGTTTTCAGGATTTCCAGAGATTTAGTCTTCAGCATCGTTATTATATTTTGGAGTAAAATATGCATAATTTTCGTAAAAAACGAGAATATTGCGGGTGAACCCGTGTTTTACGTTATTATATTTTATGATAAATTTCTTTGTCATACACAACGGCAAAGGTTATAATTGTGCACGATTGAGCACAATAGTGCACAATATTTACAGATGAAATCAAAATCAAAAAAAATATCAAAAGGATACAGGCTAAAACCTGAAACGCATGATTTAGTAAAATCTTTGCAGGAAATGTTTGATACGAGTACAGATACGATCATTTCCAGAGCCTGCAAATTGTATTATGAACAAATAGTTAAGAAAAATTCAATTAATAAAAATAAATGATCACAAAATGAAAAAACTAAAATACTTACTCTCAATTTCAGCATTGGCAGCTATTGCTGTCTATTTTTCATTTTTTGGTATTACAACAGAACTTTGGGGTAATCTAACAAAATCTGAAGAACAAAAATATTTTGAAACGAGAGAGGACAATCTGGAGAAACGTAAAAAGAAACATGAAGAGAGAAAAAATCAGAATCCTTATGAAAATTACGAAAAAGCATACAACAAAAAAGTCCCTTCAGCTGAAGAACTGAACAGAATTGAAAAAGAAGTGAATTCGATGCCGGGTGAGGATAATTCAGATATGCAGCCATATGAGAGCTGGCAAAGCCTGGGACCTAACGGGATGGCCGTTGATATTGATAAAAAATACTGCGGCAGGGTGCTGGATCTTGGTTTTGAAGGTGCTCCGACTTTACTTGTTGGATCAGCCAGCGGAGGACTATGGAAATTATGGGGAGCGGGAAGTGTTCCGGTGGCAATTTCAGATGATATCAATAAACTGCAGATTGGGGCATTTGTTACAAATCCCGCAGACACTAATAACATTTTGATTGGAACAGGCGAGCCCTTTGTTAACGGCGGCGACGGTAACGGAATGTACCGGACAACAAACGGAGGAATAACCTGGCTTCCGGTTACACTGCCTGTACAGCCAAATAATTTTTACAGAATAAAATACCGTCCCGGTTCAAATACTGTAGTGCATGCAGCTACCAATACAGGGTATTTGCGTTCGGATAATGGCGGGATATCCGGTTCATGGAGCCTGCGCCTGGGCGGAGGTATCACAGATATTTCTGTTGCAGCTTCAAGTCCCGATCTTGTATATGCCGCAGTTTATGGAGATGGTTTATATAGATCAAACAACAACGGAGATAATTTTACGCGTATTAATACGCTTCCCGTGTCATCAGGCAACTGGGGCACCGCCTCTGTATCTATATCACCTTCTGATCCAAACTATGTATATGTATCTATAGCAAATTTTAACGGAAGAACAACAGGTTTTTTCAGAACTACAAACGGAGGAAGTACTTGGCAGGATATCTCATGGAGAAATCATTTAAATGAAATAGTAGATATTCACTGGAACCAGGGTAACTATAACAACTGCATATCAGTCTCACCGGTTAATAGAGACCTTGTTCTAGTGGGAGGCGGTTCATTGCTCAGAACTTTGAACGGTGGTGCAAACTGGTTTGAATTCAGCAGTTCTGATGTACATCCTGACCAGCAAATAATTAAATGGCACAACAACGGACAAACGGTATATGTTGGCAATGACGGAGGGATCAATTACTCTAATGATGCAGGATTAACCTGGTACACGATTCTCAATGTGTTTCCATTAACTCAATTTTATGGATTTGATGTTGCGGTATTTAACAATACCATTTTTCTCGGGGGAGGTACCCAGGATAACGGTGTGGTTATATCCACAAATAATGGCGCAAACTGGAAAATTGTAAGTGGCGGAGATGGTTACGATTGTGATATAGATAAAAGCAATCCAAGCAGAATGTTCTGCCGGTTCAACGGCAGCTTTTCCAAAACTACAAACTGGGGACTTAACTGGTCACCTGCGGGTACGGGTTTAAACGGTTCTATAAATATTTCAAACATTGAAAATGACGGAACATCAGCTTTTGCTCCATATCTTTATGTAGGAAACGGGAACAAGATCTTTGAATCAACCGATTTTGGTTCAACCTGGTCACAGTTTACCTCTCAGACCTTTAACACGAATGTCTGGCGTATTAATGTAGCCAAGTTTTTGAACGCCCAGTCTGTTATATATTCTATTTTATGGAATGGCGGAAGCCCTAACTACAATGATTTGCTGTGGGTTTATGATAATGGTACCTGGCTCAACCGTTCAGCGGGTTTGCCATTGGTGCCTTTAAGGTTTGTAGCACAGCATCCCAGAGACAATTTTAAAGCATATGCTTTGACAGAACTTTTTAACAGTTCACAGAAGGTCTTTAAAACTACAAACAGAGGTTTAAACTGGTCAAATATAACAGGAGATCTTCCAAATATTCCTGTAACAGATCTGGTTCCTCATCCAGCTAATGATAATATTTTATTCCTGGCATCCGATTATGGAATGTGGAAGTCATCTAACGGGGGCACAAACTGGTTCAGGTGGACAGCGGGAATGCCGGTTGGAAACAAGATCACGGAATTGGAATATATTGACAGTGTTTCAAATGGAAAGTTCTACATTATTGCAGCATCATACGGAAGAGGAGCATGGATAAGAGATGGCGCAAACGATAACTTTGTAGCAATCAACAATAATGAAATACCTGCAGAATTCAGCTTAAGCCAAAATTATCCGAACCCGTTTAATCCTTCAACAACGATAGAATTTACTATCCCCTGGGCAGAAAATGTAAATATCAAAGTTTATGATATAACGGGTAAAGTTGTGAGTGAGCCGGTAAATTCCAGGTTCAGTGCAGGAAGTCATTCCGTTAAATTCGAAGGGTCGAATCTGGCTTCGGGGGTTTATTTTTACAGGATAACCACATCAAGATTTACTGACGTTAAAAAAATGATATTGGTAAAATAGTGTTTAATATAAAAAAAATTATGAGATTAAAATATTTAATTGCATTTGTTTCTTTAACTCTATTGCATGCAGCTGTACCGGCGCAGGTAACTGAAAAAAAGACAGTCAATATAAATTTGCCTGATTCTTCTTCCTTTGATTCTGCTCAAACTGTTGTTGTACTGATAGAAAGTGCTGAATACAGGGTATTTACCCATAGTGATACTTTTACAGAGGAATTGAAGAGTCTCTCGGTAAAAAGTTACAAGGCTGAAAAGCTGTACGTTATCTTTAAAGACAGAATTTTTAATGAGACTTATTATTCCGACAGTGTATTAACAAATGATTACCATAGGGAAATGCTTAGGTTCATAAAAGCTTCACTATTAAGCCAGGGGAAGTGTTTTGTGCTGAATAAATCATCCGGCTTTCTTGAAAAAAATTTAACAGTTGAACCTTTCAAAACTCAATATGCTATGGGTAGAACATATTCAGTGAACGGAAATTTGATTTTAGAAGTAACTGATTTCAGCCATTAAGAAAAAAATTATTAACAATTAGAAAAATAAAATTAGAAAACACAATGAGAAAAAAATTAATTTTAGCTGTTTTGTTCTGCGCTGTAACCGTTACATCGGGTATGTATTCTCAAGACCTTCCATACAGCGGTAATTTAACCTGCACTATAGGCGGTACTCAGTTCAGCGGAAAAGTTACCTCGGCTATTTACATGACCGCAGATGATGTATTGAATCTTAATATAGAAAACGGAAGCGGTGGACTTTTCCAGTTTGCCATTTCGAAACCGAAAAAAATGATACAGGAACAGTCACCTTTTACAGCTAATTACGAAGTTCAGTATCCGATGCTGACAACTAATTCAGAGGACAAAATGTTCTATTTTACTTTTAACCGGGATAAAAGCAGGACTGAAAATAATTATGTTATGCTTAATGCGCAATTTAAACTGAACAGATTTGATCTTGCAGATAAAACAATTCAGTTTGAATTTTCAGCGGTTGTTATTACCGGAGTGCTTCAGCCTGATGCTACTTTCAGAGAAACCGACAGGCTGATAATAGAAAATGGGACTACCGATAATATAAAGTATATGGGATTATAAAACTGATTTGCTGTTGTATAGATAAAAGA
>CAZQYL010000109.1:0-7945 GCA_964597425.1 uncultured Ignavibacteriales bacterium
GGTGCTATAGTTGCTATTATCGGTTACAATTACTTTTCAACACGTGTAAGTAATTTCACTTATATGATAGATGAAGCTACATACAACATTATGCAGATATTGACTGTTAAATCAAAGTAAGGCATTTTTTAATTAAAGAAACCATTTACTTAAAAATTTAGTATAAGAAAGTAAAAGAATATGCCAGCAGTCAAAAAACGCAGAAAACCCGCACAAGCCATAGATATGACGCCGTATGTTGACGTTATCATGCTTATATTGACCTTCTTTATCTTAACGGCACAGTTTAAAGCTGAGCTTGCTGAAGATATACAGGTAAAGCTTCCTAACTCGGGAAATGATACTACAAAACTTCCTGAAAGGAATGTAATGACACTTGTTATTAACCGCTTTGGCGATATTTTTGCCGATGTTGATAACATCAATGTAAGAGAAGACGTTCTTGGTGATCCTATTGGTCTTGCTGCTTATCACCCTGATAGCACCACACAGCCGGGATGGAATAATCCCGCTAACCTGAATGATAAGGGTCAGATGAAACGGCCTATCATTGCATTTCAAGACAGGGAAAAATTCAAGAAGTTATTGATCGATTTCCGTTTGTCTTCAAAAAGTAATGTTGGCAAAGATCTGAGAATTGTGGTGAAAGGTGATAAAGAAGCAGATATTGGCGCAGTGCAGGACCTGATGGAAATAATGAAAGAAACTAAAAATACAAGGTTCTCTTTTGTAACGGATCTTGAAACCGACGAAAAAGAGAAAAAGTAATTTTAGTTCCTGTTAAGTTAAGAAAGTTGTTTTAACCAACTCAGTTAATTATAAAAGATTTATCTGTTTTGCCAATTGGCAAAGCAGATCCAGGAGAAATACATAATGGCAAGTGTTGAACAGGCCGAAGGCGGCAGCGAAAAACGCGGACGCAAACAAAATAAATGGTCAAAGCGTAAAAGAGTAGGATTTCATATTGATATGACTCCCTATGTTGACGTAATTATGCTTTTGCTTACATTCTTTATCATGACATCAACATTGAACCAGCCGCAGGTCATGCAGATCAACCTACCAAAGGGGGATGTTGAATCGACCGTAAAAGTGGATATGGGCAATGTAGTATTCATAAGAATATCTGAAAAAGGCAATATCGGGCTCTCAAAAGGTAAATCAGATGGAACTGAGGACCAGCCGATAAAGGTTAATCTTCAGCAGTTAAAACAGTATTTGGAAGGCTGGGGAACGGCAAATAAGGAAATGATTATGATCCTTAAGTTCCACCGCAAAGCCAAGTATGATATGATGATATCTGTGCTTGATGAGATAAACAGGGCATCTATAGAAAAACGTTACAGCTTCAGCAAGATGGAAGAACCTGATTTCAAAGTGCTCGAAGCCATTGGCGGTTAATAACCATAGGCGGGTAACTGAAGATTTAAAGTTTTAGATTTTGCTTAACTGATTCACGGATTGTTTCAAATATTAAAGGACATTCTATATAATAGAGTGTCCTTTTTGTTTTTGAATTTGGCTATTCGATGAAAATGTGGATGTAGCCACTTGTTTGAAATATGATAGTCTTTTTTCACCAAAACTCAAATTGAATAATCATATATTTGTAAATGAATTCAAAAGTGCTTATCATTGATGATGAACCGGCAATCAGAAGCCTGCTTGAAAGGATACTTACACTTGATGGCTTCGCTGTTATCACAGCCGGGGATTTCGCGTCGGGTATCACACAAGCTGAAAATGATAATATCGCAGTCATTGTAACAGATGTAAAGCTGCCGGATGGCAGCGGAATTGAACTTACCAGAAAGATTAAATCTGCGTACCCAGATATTGAAATTATAGTAATCACAGCTTTCGGGCAGATAAAGGACGGCGTAGAAGCAATGAAAAACGGCGCATTTGATTACCTGGTAAAGGGTGATGATGACGATAAGCTTCCATTGACCGTTAAGCGCGCTTATGAAAAAGCTTTGATGCACCGTGAGGTTAAAGAGCTCCGAAGCCGCATTGATTCCAAATACGCGTTCAGTAAAATAATCGGCAAATCAAAAAAGATATCTGAAGCCATTGAATTTGCCAAAAAAGCTGCGCCAACGGATACAACAGTATTGCTTCTGGGTGAGACCGGGACCGGCAAAGAGCTTTTTGCACAGGCAATACATAATTCAAGCAAACGCAGCGCAAAAAAATTTATGGCGGTAAACTGCAGTGCTATTCCCAAGGACCTGCAGGAATCGGAATTCTTCGGTCACAAAAAAGGAGCGTTCACCGGCGCAGTGAACGATAAAAAGGGTTACTTTGAAGAAGCAAACGGCGGTACAATTTTTCTTGATGAAGTCGGTGAAATGTCCCTTCAAACACAGGCTAAACTGCTCCGCACCATAGAAGAAAAAACGTATTTGCGTGTAGGCGACCCCAAAGAACATACACTTGATATAAGGATAATTGCAGCAACCAACCGTGACCTGAAAGCAGCCATTGCTGATGGTACTTTCCGTGAGGACCTTTATTACAGGCTTAATACATTTACAATTCACCTGCCTTCTCTTGCTGAAAGACCTGATGACCTTGATATACTGATAAGTTATTTTGTGGATTACTACTCAGAGAAACTTAACAAGAAGATCGATAATGTTAGAGCTGATTTTACTGATACCCTGAAGTCATACAGATTTAAGGGAAATATCAGAGAGCTTAAAAATATCATCGAGCGTGCTGTAATACTTGCAGGTGATAACCAACTTACTAAGGAGCTTCTGCCGGAAGAATATTCAGATTCAAAATCCGGCAGCACGGAACACTCCCTTGAAAGTATTGAGAAAGCGCACATACTCAAAACTTTAAACGAATTCCATGGCAACAAAACACATACCGCAAAAGCCCTTGGAATAGGTACTGTTACTCTTTACCGCAAACTGAAAGAATACGGTTTAGAATAACCTTTTGAAACACATTTTAGAACCCTTTCAAATTGATATAACCATTTCATTTTGAAACACTGCTTTCTTGAAATCATGTGATTTTGAGCTGGAATTGCTATAAATTTTCGGCATAGCAATTGCTATGTACATAGTTAAAAATCACTAAAATATGCCTGAAATACTGTTAATTTTATTAATGATTTGGCTTGGAGGATTAATGTTCTGGATATTCTTCAGCCTTACCGATAAGGGGGAAAATGTATTATGACGATTTTGTTTATCATCAGTATCGCTGTTTTTGCTTACCTGGTTTATTCATTAATTAAAGCAGAAAGGTTTTAGTTCTAAATGGAATATCTTTATTCTGCAATAATTATTCTTGTGACAATATTACTTGCAGTACCGCTTGGCAGGTATATTTCAAAAGTTTTTCAAGGTGAAAAGACCTTTTTGGATTTCTTTGAACCCATCGAAAAACTGATCTTCAAAATCAGCGGGATAAACCCGCTTGCGGAAATGGACTGGAAGCAAAACCTGAAGGCTTTGCTTACAATCAATTTAGTTTGGTTTATCTGGATCATGTTCGTGCTTCTTACACAAACATGGCATCCGTTCTGGAATCCGGATAACATACTTTCTATGGAGCCTACACAGGCTTTCAATACAGCTGTTAGTTTTGTAACAAATACAAATCTTCAGCACTATTCCGGCGAAACGGGTGCTTCATATTTTACTCAGCTTCTTGCACTTGCGTTTCTGCAGTTTGTATCAGCAGGCACAGGTATCGCAGCGCTTGCGCTGCTTTACAAAGGACTTGCAAACAGGTCAACCAGGAATCTCGGAAATTTTTATTACCATTTAGTAAGAGCCTGCACTAGGATACTGCTTCCCCTATCAATAGTACTGGCAGTTGTGTTACTGCTGAATCAGACGCCAATGACTTTTAAAGGCTCTGAAACTATTGTAACTCTGCAGGGTGATACAGTCAGCGTTGCACGCGGACCAGTTGCTGCAATGGTTGCAATCAAACAGCTTGGCACAAACGGCGGCGGATTCTTCGGTCCAAACTCAACTCACCCGTTTGAAAATCCGAACGGTATTACAAATGCCGCTGAAACAAGCGCAATAATGCTTATACCTATTGCAATGGTATTTGCATTAGGGTACTACCTGAACAGAAAGAAGCTTTCATACATTATTATGGCAGTTATGACTGCAGGGTATTTTATGCTGCTTATACCGACGATTGTTCAGGAAACAGGGGGCAACCCGATGATAACCCAAATGGGTATCACCCAGCCACAGGGCAGCATGGAAGGTAAAGAAGCGAGGTTTGGCCCCGTACTTTCAGCTCTATGGTCTATCAGTACTACAGTAACATCAAACGGTTCGGTAAACTCCATGCACGATAGCTTCACAGCCTTATCAGGCGCTTTCCAAATGATGGGTATGCAGCTGAATGCCTTTTATGGTGGAGTTGGCGTAGGCTTTATCAATATGTTCATCTTCATGATAATCGCCGTATTTATTTCGGGGTTAATGGTTGGCAGAACGCCTGAATTTTTAGGGAAAAAGATAGAAGTTCGTGAAGTTAAAATTGCAATTCTGGTAGCGTTACTGCACCCACTGTTGATTTTGGGTGGTACGGCACTCGCATCACATACATGGATGATAACCGAAAATCCGGGGGAAGTCTTGAAGTGGCTTAACAACCCGGGCTTCCACGGATTCAGTGAAATGCTGTATGAATTCACTTCCGCTGCCGCAAATAACGGCTCAGGATTTGAAGGACTTGGTGATAACACTTCTTTCTGGAATATTTCAACAGGTGTAGTGATGCTTCTCAGCAGGTACATACCTATTATCGGACCTATCATGATTGCCGGGCTTCTTTCACAGAAAAAATATATACCTGAATCAGCAGGTACACTTAAGCTTGATTCCGGAATGTTTGGTGTGATGTTATTTGCAGTGATACTCATTGTGGGAGCGCTGTTATTCATTCCCGCACTGGTGCTGGGACCTGTTTCAGAATACTTAACAATTTAAAAAGAGATAAGAGAATTTAATAAACATATGTCTAAACATCCTAGAGTATCAAAGTTATTTCAGAAAGAGCTTGTTGCCGAAGCGTTCAAACAGTCTTTTGTAAAGCTGAACCCGGCGGCAATGATCAAAAATCCCGTAATGTTCGTTGTTGAGCTTGGCACGTTAATAATGTTTTTTATGAGCTTCTATCTACTGGCAAAACCCGATGCAGTGCAGGGAAGTTTTGGTTATAATCTGGCAATTACACTGGTGCTTTTCATAACAGTGCTGTTCGCAAATTTTGCGGAAGCATTAGCGGAAGCAAGAGGCAAGGCGCAGGCTGAAACCCTTCGCAGAACAAGGCAGGAAACACCTGCGAACGTTTTAATGCCGGGTGGTGAACTGAAAAAAGTAATGTCATCTGACCTGAAAAAGGGCGATGTATTCGTTACTGCAGCAGGTGAAATTATCGCTACAGATGGCGAAATAATTGAAGGTATTGCTACTATTGATGAATCAGCGATTACGGGTGAATCAGCACCGGTTATCCGGGAAGCAGGCGGTGACCGCTCAGGTGTTACCGGTGGTACAAAAGTACTTACCGATTTTATAAAAGTACAGGTCACTACCCAAAAAGGTGAATCATTTTTAGATAAAATGATAACCCTTGTTGAAGGCGCTAAAAGACAAAAAACGCCGAACGAGATAGCGTTAACAATTTTGCTTTCAGGTTTTACTTTAATGTTCTTGATTGTTACAGTAACCCTCGAGCCCTTCGGACGTTATGCGAATACTCCGATAGCAATTGCATCATTGATATCATTATTTGTCTGTCTGATACCTACAACGATCGGCGGATTACTTTCCGCAATTGGTATTGCCGGTATGGATAGAGCGTTAAGGGCTAACATCATAGCAAAATCAGGCAGGGCAGTTGAAACTGCCGGTGATATTGATACACTGCTGCTGGATAAGACCGGTACTATCACAATTGGTAACCGCAAGGCAACGAATTTTTACAATGTAAACGGAATGCCGGATAGCGATTTTATAAAATACTGCGTAATGAGCTCTATTGCAGATGAAACCCCTGAAGGGAAGTCGATACTTGAGCTTGCTAAAAAAAGCAACATTGAAGTTGATGTTAATAACCACAAGAATGATACGTTTATAAAGTTCACTGCACAGACAAGGATGAGCGGATTAGATACTAAAAACGGCCTTTCGGTACGCAAAGGTTCAATTGATACTATCAGAAATCTTGTGCAATCAGGTGGAAAAGCTATTCCGGTGAATATGCAGAAAATTGTCGACGAGATCGCATCAAATGGCGGCACGCCGCTTGCTGTTGCAGTAAACGGCGAAGCTGCCGGTGTGATCCAGCTTGAAGATATAATCAAAACCGGTATACAGGAAAGGTTTGAACGCTTAAGAAAAATGGGTGTAAAGACCGTTATGGTAACGGGCGATAATCCTCTTACAGCAAAATTCATTGCAGGTAAAGCCGGAGTTGATGACTTCATAGCTGAGGCAAAACCTGAAGATAAAATGAATTACATAAAGACTGAACAAAGATCAGGCAAACTTGTGGCTATGATGGGTGACGGCACCAATGACGCTCCCGCATTAGCGCAGGCTGATGTTGGTGTTGCTATGAATTCCGGTACGCAGGCTGCCAAAGAAGCCGGTAATATGGTAGATCTAGATAATGACCCGACTAAACTGATTGAAGTAGTTGAAATAGGCAAGCAGCTTTTAATTACAAGAGGCGCATTAACAACATTTTCAATTGCAAATGATGTTGCCAAATATTTCGCGATTGTTCCCGCCCTTTTTATTGCTTCAATACCTGAGCTGCAGGCGCTGAATATCATGGGACTCGTTTCACCGCAATCTGCAATACTCTCTGCGGTGATATTCAACGCGATAATTATCCCTATACTTATTCCGCTCGCATTAAAAGGTGTTGCATACCGGCCGCTAGGGGCGGAATCACTGCTTGCAAGGAACTTGCTGATCTACGGTCTAGGTGGAGTAATTGTACCGTTTGCAGGTATTAAGCTTATAGATGTCCTATTAACAGTTTTTAACTTAGTCTAAATTAAACAAAATGATAAAGAATTTAAAAAGTTCGCTCATCTTAACCGTAATATTAATTTTAATGTTTGGTGTTATCTACCCGCTGGGAATATATACAATAGGACTGATGTTTCCTTCAAACTCAGTTGGTTCGCCGATTGTAAAGGATGATAAAATAATCGGGTTCGAAAATATAGGGCAAAGTTTCACTGATGATAAATACTTCTGGGGCAGACCCTCGGCAGTAGGTTACAATGCTGCCTCCACAGGCGGATCAAACAAAGGACCCACAAACCCAGATTACCTGGCTGAAGTGCAGGCAAGGATCGATACTTTCCTGGTACATAATCCGGGCGTAAAGAAAGAAGATATTCCATCTGACCTGGTTACAGCGCCCGGCTCGGGTATCGACCCCAATATTTCGCCCAACTCAGCATTCATACAGGTAAAAAGGATAGCTTCTGTGCGGAATTTACCTGAAGCACAAATTAAAGCCCTGGTTGATTCAAGCATTGAAAATACAGTGATGGGGATGCCTGTAATAAATGTACTTAAACTGAATTTAAAACTTGATGAATTAAAATAATTAAACATATGATCACATTAAAAATGAAAAACCATGATAATGATCATTATGAATCACTGGCAATGCTGCTGCCGGTTGCCGTAACAGTTTTGGGAATAATAATTATGTACACATTATATGAACTATATTTTTAATAAATGAAAAAAACGATTTTAATTTTAATTTTGATGTTCGCTTCACAATTTATTAAGTCACAGGATTTTACTAAGTTTACATTAAGCGGATATGTTGATACATATTACGCCTGGGATGATGATAAAAACGGTAATTCCATAAGGCAATTCTCTTCTACTGTTCCCTACAGGGAAGAATTCAGGCTGAATAT
>CAZQYL010000110.1:0-4809 GCA_964597425.1 uncultured Ignavibacteriales bacterium
TCAGCCAAATGCACTTCATTCCCGCATTATGCGCGCCCATAATATCATGCTCCCAGGAATCCCCTATCATTACGGTCTCTTCGGGCTTCACTTTCAGCTTCGCAAACAGCAGATTAAAAATCTGCGGGTCAGGTTTTGGTACTCTTGCCTCTTCAGATGTTACCATAAGGTCAATATACTTTGTCAGTCCAAGGTATTCAAGTTTTTCTTCCTGCTCTGAAATAAGATTATTTGTTACTATAGCCAGTTTGTAATTCTTCTTAAAATACTTCAGAATTTCCTCAGCACCTTCAGAACTCCTTCGGTGCTTCTGGTACGCCATCCTGTATATTTCAGCGGCATTTTCAGCGGTATTGTAATCAACTTCAATTCCGCGGTTAAGGAACAAGAACTTAAACCTTTCCGCCCTTGCTTCTTCAATTGTCATTTTACCGAAGAGTACATGTGAAAAATGTATCTGTTCCAGAATTTCTGAATGCTCTTCTTCAAGCTCTTCAAGTGTCATTTCATGGAAACAGGTATAACGTTTCCATACTGATCTTAATCCTTCGCGGCTTGAATGCCTGTGATCAAAAAGTGTATCATCAAAATCAAATACTACAGAACTTATCATTTATTGTTTTTTAAGTAATATCAAAAGCAGGTAAATCAGCCCTGCTTTTCTTCATCTTCAACATCCAAATGAAACTTATGCAGGAACCGGTGAAGAATCGGCGTAAGGAAAATTGCCATACTTGAAAGGAACGCAACCCCGCTGAAGAGTGAATAACATCCTGCAAAAAGCTTTGCTGAATCGGATCTCAGCATATCTACAGGACCCATTCCTCCGAGTATCATAGATGCATTAAGGAAAGAATCGATCCAGTCTAATCCCGCAAAATAGTGGTAACCAACAATACCCGTAAACAGAGAAAAGAAAAATATTCCGGCACTGATCAGGGAAAACTTAATTAACCTGTTCCTGAATACCCTCATGGAGGCTAGTTTTGTTTTTGAATGTTCGAACATTTCAGGTATTTATTCAGCAAATTTAATGAACTTCATTTGCAAATGAAATGTATGAAGACTAATTATATACGTTATTTTTATGATTTATTTAAACAGCTGTTTTGAGTAATTTACGTGATTACATTTAATAATTAAGTATCACCCCGGATCATTTTATGGAAATAGCAATAGCGCTTTTAACACTTGTTGCACTGGAAATTGTTTTAGGTATAGATAACATAATTTTTATATCTATACTTGCAGGCAAATTACCTGAAGATAAACAGAAGAAAGCACGGCTTGTAGGTCTAGCCGCCGCGATGATAATGAGAGTACTTCTGCTGTTCTCACTCTCACTGATAATGAAACTTACAGCTCCCCTATTTACATTGCTGGGAAATGAAATTTCAGGACGCGATATCATTCTGATTGCAGGCGGTTTGTTTTTGCTGGCAAAGAGCACCTTTGAAATTCACGATAAGCTTGAAGGCGAGGACCACGAACAGGGCAAAGTTAAAAAGGCTGCATCCTTTACGGGTATTATTATACAGATAATGATACTTGATATTGTATTTTCGCTTGACTCCGTAATAACAGCTATTGGTATGACAGATATGCTGTGGGTAATGATAACCGCCGTTGTTATTTCGGTTATATTTATGATGTTCACATCCGGCGCGGTAAGCGATTTTGTGCATAAACATCCCACGGTTAAAATTCTTGCTTTGAGTTTTCTGCTCTTAATTGGAATAACATTAATAGCCGAAGGATTTGACCAGCATATTTCAAAGGGTTATATATATTTCGCAATGGCATTCAGTGTATTTGTTGAAATGATAAATATCAAAATAAGAACAAAACGCTCTAAACCGGTAGTACTTAAAGAAAAGAATTTATAAAACAAAAACCAATGGCATCCCAGTTAACTAGCAGCATATTAATGGTTTCACCTGATTCATTTGCTTACAACACGCAAACAGCAGGCTCAAACTCATTTCAGAACAAACCGGAATTTGACCCCGGAACTTTACGGAAAAAAGCGCTGGAAGAGTTCAGCGGTATGACTAAAAAGCTTACCGGTCAAGGTGTTGATGTTTTGGTATTGAGTAATGATACTGAAATAGATGTGCCTGATGCTGTATTCCCTAATAACTGGTTCGCAACATTTGAAGATGGTACAGTTATGCTTTTCCCCATGCTGAGCGAAAACCGGAGATTAGAGCGAAGCAAAGATACTATCACTGAAGTAATGGAGTCATCAGGCTTTGAGATAAAAAGATATGTTGATTACAGTGAATATGAAAAACAGGGATTGATACTTGAAGGCACCGGAAGCCTTGTGCTTGACAGGAAAAATAGCGCAGTGTTCGCGATTGAATCAGAGCGCACAAGCAGGATACTTTTTGACAGATACTGCGACGAAATGAAAATTCCTTCTTCGAACCGTGTGTTCTTTCATGCCAATGATGAAAACGGAAATCCGATCTACCATACTAATGTGATAATGAGTATAGGCAATGGTTTTGCTGTTATTTGCAGCGAGTGTATCAAGTCTGCTGAAAGACGCGAAGTACTTACAAAACTTGAAGAACTCAGGCTGGAGATAGTTGATATAACCTACAGCCAGCTTAAGAATTTCTGCGGGAATATACTCAATGTAAAAAATACTAATGGTGATTCTTTAATTGTGCTTTCAGCAAGTGCTATGTGGAATTTTGAAGACCGCCAGGTTGAAGTACTTCAAAAATACGGCAGGCTTGTGGAAGTAAGCATCAACACAATAGAAACAGTCGGCGGCGGCAGTGCACGATGCATGATGGCAGAAATTTTCCTGCAAAAAAAATAATTTTTTTAACTTATTTATTGATTCCTGCAGTTTTTTTTACCGTGAAAAAGGTATTACCACTTATTCAAGGTACGTATAATAAAAAGATTATTTATAAATTGCCTACTTGAAATAAAAAGGAACCGGCAATTTGTATAAAAAAATAATACTTACATTCTGTTTTTTATTTATCTTCACTTCTTTTACAGCTTCGGTTTTTTCCCAGGAATGGATACATACTATCAATGGCCAGTCAGATTCAGATGACAGGGGCTATGGTATTGTAGTTGATGCCTCAGGTAATGTTTATACAACAGGGTATATTACCAATAATAATACGGGTATCGATATAATTATCACCAAACATTCAAATTCAGGGAATTTGTTATGGCAGTATATCTTTAACGGAACCGGGAACAGTACCGATAAAGCTTACGGCATTGTAGTTGATAATAACGGAAACGTATACGTAACAGGATACACTACAAAAACAGGCGGAAATATTGATTATGTAACACTGAAACTGAACCCTTCCGGTACGCTAAAATGGTCAAAAACGTATAACGGCGGAGCGGGCCAGGAAGATAAAGCCTGGGGTATAGTTGTTGATGCATCTGAAAATTGTTTTGTTACAGGTACAGCTAAAAATTCATCCACCGGTAATGACTGCGTTACCTTAAAATACAATAAGGATGGAGTTCAGATCTGGGCCAAAACATTTGACGCGGCGATGCATAAGGATGACGAAGCAACCTGCATTGCTATGGATAGCAACCAAGATATTTACGTGGGCGGCTACGGAGAGTTTTCTTCAGGGAACACCGATTACATGCTTGTAAAATACAATACAAACGGAACACTGAAATGGTCAAAAAATTATAATGGGCCGGGTGAACAGAACGACAGAGTCTGGGGAATAGTTGTCGATGCCTCTGATAATGTATATATCACCGGTGAATCGGCGGACATAAGTTCAAAGAACGATATAGCAACTTTAAAATACAGCTCTGCAGGAACCTTGTTGTGGACAAGCAGATTCAACGGAACAGATGGACATGACGATAAAGGATACGGAATAGTTGTTGATGAATTAACCAATTCATGTTTAATAACCGGGACAACGGAAACAAATAACCGCGCTTTAGATATAATTACACTAAAGCTCAATACTTCAAACGGCGCTGCAGCATGGCAGAAAACCTTTGACGGAACCGGTCACAGCAATGATATTGCAAATGACATAGTTATTTCAGAAACAGCCGGAAACCGGAAAGTTTTCATAACAGGCATTACCAGGAAAGGCAATTCAGTACAAAGTGAAGATATTGTTGTAATGGTTTACGATATGAGCGGAAGCCTGCTGAGGATGAACACATTCGGCGGCGAGGCTGAGCAGGATGACGGAGCATTCGGAATAGCAGTTGACCAGAATGATAATTATTTCCTTGCAGGGTATATTGGTGTCCAATCAGGCACAAATGATCTGGCTTTCAGTTATGATATGGCATCAGTTAAGTTTGATGGTGGCGGACTCAGCTCTCTGAATATTACTTCAGGCAATATCCCCGAAAATTTTGGATTGCACCAAAACTATCCTAATCCGTTTAATCCTTCAACAAAAATAACTTTTGATATAGCCGAAAACTCAAATGTAACTATCAGTATCTATGATATTGCAGGTAAACTCGTATCACAGGCATTAAACAGCGATCTTAACGCAGGAAGTTATGAAATTAATTTTAACGCTGCAGCTCTTTCTTCAGGTGTGTACTTTTACACCCTGAGCGCAGGATCATTCAGAGAAACTAAAAAGATGACGCTTATTAAATAACATATATCTTCATTAATTTTGTATAACAAAAAAGCAGGTAATTATACCTGCTTTTGTTTTATCTATCTGAAATTTCTCTAATGAAAACCATTCCCCCTGTTTAAACATCCGGCTATTTCTGCTTATACAGAATGGCTGTTTGATAACTTATTATCTCGTACGATTT
>CAZQYL010000110.1:4909-7923 GCA_964597425.1 uncultured Ignavibacteriales bacterium
CCCGGCACTTTAAGTCCCGCCTGACGCATCAAAACGGTCATCTGTCCCCTGTGATGTGCCTGGTGAGAGATAAGTATATTTAACGTTGTTCTCCTGTTCCATTTTTCGCCGTACATATCATCTTCAATATCAAGAGTTGCGTCAGTCCAGTTTTCTTTGATCTTCTCAACCAATGATTCAGATGCATGTTTATAACATTCCTTCAGGTCAGCGGCTTTGTTCACATCCCATTTACCTGATTCCATATCAGGAGAGAATACCTTAAGTCCGGTCTTCGCCATCATTTCACCCACTGTTTCAGTGATATGCCATCCTATGAAGCCAAGTGACCTGCCATCCGGCGTTACTTTCTGCATAAGCGATGCATCCGTGAGTTCATCCATTACTTTCAGGGTTGATGAGCTTTCGTAAGCCCAGTCATTTAAAAACTCGTTTAGTGTGGTATATTTCATTTTAGTATATGTTTTGGTTTTGAACTACAAATTTATTGATACTTTGGATAATAAAAAAGCGGGTTTTACAACCCGCTTTTAATGTTAGTCTGCACTCCCCCTGAATTAATGCAGCTATGAAAACAATCTGAAAACTGCTGTTACATCTTAGTACCTAAGCGGTATGTTCACACCGGCTACAACCTGCAGGTATATTATCTCTTTCCTGCCGTTCAGTTCAATACCATTGCTGTTACCGGAATCATTAATATAGGTACTGTATGCTTCGTTGGTATAGTAGTTCTGTTTGGGTATCAAATTCACCCACACGCCTTTAAGGGCAACAAAAAAATCAGTCCTGCGGTTCAGTTTGAACTGCATTCCGGCTGTTAAGCTCATTCCAAGCCTTGATGCCGGCTTAAAATTGGTATAAATGTTTGATTGTGTGCCATCCGGATATGTTATATCTGACTGCCAGGCACCGAACATCAGGTTAAAGTTTAGGTCAGCGCCTATAAAAAGGCTTTCCCGCTCTTTTGGAGTGAAGTTGTATTCAACCCCTGACCCAAGATTAATAATATTCCACCTTGTACGGTTCAAACCCCTGTCTTCTGAATTATAGAACATATTATAGCCGGTTGTGCCGGTTACTGAAAGTTTTTTGTTCTTTGAAACTGTGAATTTTGCCGTTACCCCGATGCCGTACCCCTGCTGCATACCCAGGTTCTTAGCCGTAAACAGATTACCCCCCGGAGTGTTATAATTGCTTGAAAAATCCCTGCCTTCCCCGTTTGCAGAGCTAAGCACATAACCAAATCCCCCGTTTACGGCAATTGATACTTTTGGTACCTTTCGCTGAACCTTTGTTTTAAGTTTCTGCTGAGCGTTAATTACAGTGATATTAACCAACATCAAAACTAACACTATTTTTAGATAATTCATGTTACCCCCTTGTTTTGAAGTACCACAAATTTATAACAAAGTAATCTGAATATACTAACGAAAGGGTTTAATAAGAATGTTTTATTGGTATGGCAATTGATTATACTTCACTTAACCAATAACATACCGTGAAAATAGTATAAGTACCGGGACTTATCTGTTTATTTACAAGTTAGTTAACCGTCTTTTGATTAACTATGCTCTATGGTGACTTTTGAAGTATTGGACGGGTCATATTTTACATAAATTTCCTCACCGATCTGGAATTTTGAGACAGATTGCTCCATGATAACCCCTATCATTTTAGCTCCAAATGCGGGTCTATCAGCTGCCAATACCTGTGCTTCAATTTCAACTGCAGGGTTGTTTCCGTTAACATAGATTCCAAGCCATGTATACTTGGTAACTATTGCCTTTGAAGATGTGCCATAAGCCAGCAGTTCTTTGTTCTTCGCATCATTATCAAACAGTCTCTTTTCGGCATCAACCTGTGACATTCCCGCCCAGGGACCCGTAGGAACAATGTTTGATGAATATGAATTAGTCTGCCCGGATGAACCGCCTGCACCTTCATAATTGATAACAATACTGTTTTTGTCATTCAGATCAATTAATACAGGTATCATGTTCCCGGGCTGGTACATTGATGTCTGCAGCCTTGAAATAAGCTGTTTGGTTTCAACGAGGTAAGAACCGCCGTTAGGAGGAGTTACTTCGAGTATCATTTTTACCTGCGGAGCGTTGTTTACGGTAACCCCTGTATCGGATACTTCAACAACCCTTGCAGTGGTCGCAAAGCCAGATTTGGCAAGCCTCCGGCTCAATACCATGGGGCCAAACAATACTTTCCAAAATACAGTCACCATTATTCCAACTACTACTACCATAATTATCATAGGCAGCCACTGTTTGGTTGCAATTACTGCCCCAAAGCCCACAATCAATCCGATTGCTGCACCGCCAAGTCCTATCCAAATGCCCCAATTCATTTTCATGATACTGTATTCCTCCTGAATTATTTATACAAAATTACATTAAAATTATTTAAATCAGAAAGGATTTTAGAGGAAATATTTATCGAATTGTTTTAAGCAGCATATAAGGCTCAGTAAATAAACGAAAATGGGGATAGAAATTCTATCCCCATTAAAAAACGGTGTAACCCAGGAAAAAACCAGGAAAAAATTAAGCTGTTTTCCGGTTTGTTTTACCGGAAAGATTATTGATCTTAAAAGTTAAGTCATCCGATACGGTGTTGACTATTTCCTGAAAAAGGACGAACTTTTCAAGTTCGAGCTTTGACAGCTCAGGAAAATGTTTCCATGCCTCATCGGTGATAACCTTAGAGATGTTTATCTTAAACTGCTTGATTTTTTCTCTCCCCGCTTCTGCTTCTTCCTTTGTGAATACGATTTTGTTTTCGCCAGCTCTCACGTCTTTTTGTTAGTTTAATGTTCCTCAAAAATACCGTGATATGTTAATATATCCCTCACTGTTAACCGTTATTTTGTTTAAATGATTTAAAAATACCTGAAAATACTACTTTTACTAATGCACTTTAAACACTTTAAACCGCAAAAGTGGCTAAAACAGGCTATTATGAGCATTTTCTGGGATTGTTAATATTGGCAATTTTGGGTA
>CAZQYL010000111.1:0-7896 GCA_964597425.1 uncultured Ignavibacteriales bacterium
CACTGGGAGATACTTCATTTATTATTAATACGACAAACGGAGGAGTAAACTGGAATATACAATTTGTTGCATTTAATATTGCATTATATGCCATAAGTATAATTGATGCAAACATAGGTTACTGCGGCGGCAGCAGCGGTCCCGGCAGATTGTTTAAGACCACTAACGGCGGAATTAACTGGAATGAGATAGGAACACCTACAAGAGTACTTGATATGTTTTTTGTAAATAAGGATAGCGGCTGGATAGCCAATGAAACATTTACAGCAGATGTACGCACAACTACCGATGGCGGCGCAACATGGCAGTTAAGGAACAGCGGGTTGACAGATAACATTAACAGATTATTTTTTCTGAATTATTCAACAGGCTGGGCCGGTTCAAGATATTTTAAAAAAACCACAAATGCCGGTTTGAACTGGGTGCAGATCTATGATTTTGCTACTGAAAGTATTTATTCAATGTACTTTATAAATGAGCAAACCGGTTGGACAGCACTATCTGGAGCAAAAATTGGAAAGACAACAAATGGAGGTTTAAACTGGTTAATACAACAGCCTAATACAATGATTAGTAATAGAACAACTGATATTTTTATTATTAACGATACAGGCTTTGCAGGCACAAGTTGGTTTCAAAGGATATTCAAAACCGTAAATGCCGGATTGAATTGGGGTTATCAAATAGATAGTGCTGGTTCAAACAGGATATCAGCAATTAATTCAAATTTAGCTTGGAGCGGAAGTGTAGGCATAGCCCGAACCACCAACGGCGGCGGACCGATATTTTATTTGGGCTTCACACCGGAAGGTACTAATATACCTAAGAACTTTACATTGTATCAAAACTATCCAAATCCATTCAATCCATATACAACTATTAAACTTGATATATCAGAGAGTTCGGTAGTTAAGCTATACATTTCAGATATATTGGGCAGGGTACATTACGAAGTAATTAATCAATATCTGGTACCCGGTAAATATGAATTCAACTGGGATTCCCGTGGATATTCATCAGGAGTATATTTTTATACTCTGATATCAGATAAATTCACAGAAACAAAAAAGATGCTTTTGGTAAAATAGCGATAGCTATTTGAACAGTCCGAAGGACTCCTTTGGAGAAACCTTGTTTCTAAGGCTATTGAAATAATCAGTATTTTTTGTAGAGACACGATACTCGTGTCTCATACTAAATAAGACGCATATAATGCGTCTCTACATATTCATAAATAGGGGCTGCTTCTATCGTTCCACGATATAAGTCAAGATCGCCCCTTTTTTTGTTAATTTTACGGCACCCAAAAATTTTACTTGCATTTGTTATTATCATATATTATATTGGTTATATATGCATATTGCATATAAAAAAATTCTCCCTTTTATCATGAAATATCTAAATTTGTTGAGCTCTTTTAATGATTTCCGCCCTGGTTGTTTTCCAATTACTCCAATTATTAGAATGCCTGAAAATTCCGCGGAAATGTAGCATTCTAATATTCCGGCGTTTCGGCGTTTTAACCCCAACGGCTGGAATAACGCCAAATTCAGAGCGCGTTGCGCATTCTAATCGGTCAACAATTCATTTTTTTTATTCGATTTCCGGAAATTCTAATCGTTCAGTTTATTGGTTGTTGGTCAACTTAGAAACAAGTCAAGCAACCTTTCTACGCTCTGCTCAGCAAGGCGTTGCACCAACAACGGGGTAAAATCGTTCAGTTTCACAGGCCGCAGAGTCCTCAATCCCGCTTAAGCAGAAACGCGGGACAAAAAGCGCAGAAAGCGAGAGACTCTGCGGAGACGGTCAAAGTCCTCAAAAACAAAGTGTAGCGGCTGAAACAGTCGGGATTAGCTCCGACAAGAATCCCGTAGGGATTCCACATTTATAGATAAATTATTGAATGTAAACCGATGCCGTAGGTATCGCACATAAATAAGATCCGGTTGGTCGCGGAATGTGCGACACCTACGGTGTCGTATGATCTCTTTTTATTAATTATAAATGTTTGACGCCTACGGCGTCAGTTTTTCCCGGAAAATTCCAGGTTCACAAAATTTTTACCTGAATGTTGCATATATTAACTAATCCCTTTTAACATGAAAAATCTTAATTTATTAAATTCTTTTGCTGATTATGCGAATAAAATAAGCAAACACTCATTCTCACTATGAATATTCATCATGAGAATTTTCACGTTCATAAATTGCTGAATTATCAATTCATTCTCACTATGATTATCATGTAGAAACGGTTTCTCAACATGAATATATTCATATTGAGAGAGTTTCACTTAATGAAATCGAGCCGTTTTCGCAAAATACTGCGCCTTTAGCCCTCAAAAAAAAAATTCGTATTCATCGTGAGAATCATAATGCAAAAGTTCAAGCAATCAAAGATATAAAAGCTGTCCGGATCCGGCTCCATTTGCTGCAAAACAATAAATAGCAAACATATATAAATCAACAAATTATGAGAAATTCCTTTAAATTCATCAAAATTTTCACTTCCATAGCTCACCCCATCACGTTAGAAAATATCGGGCTACCGTTATACAGTGAATGGAGGATTGATTAGGTTATGAGGGTAATTACATATTTACTTACACTTACGATTGTATTAGGGTCCTGCCGTGGGCTATATTTGTAACATACTAATTCGTAGGGAATGCGATAGCAGAAAGATTATTTTATTAATTAATCTATTCTGAAAGGACATCTATTAAGATGAATGCTATCGAAACCCGAAATACCAAGAGACTTTTGATGATATGCTTATCATTGGCTCTTTTTTTTATGACCTACACTGAGGTTACTTTTACCCAGCAAAAGGTTATGAACAAACCGAAAAACCTTAACACATGGACTCCATCTTATTTACTGCCCAGTACCACAGGCGATGCTAATCTGGTGGTAAACCGCACAGATTTCACCATAACAATGCGTGACGGTGTTATTATAGACTGTTTAAAGTACGTTCCCGAAGGTACACCACCTGCAGGCGGCTGGAATACAGTTATTATGCATCACGGCTATGGCGATCACAAAGAAACACTTGCTGATTTCTGCCGTGCGCAGGCTGAGTATGGCTATTATACCATGACATTCAGCGTACGCGGCCAGGGTCTTTCAGGCGGCGTATCAAACCTCATCAGCACAATTGAAGCTGACGATCTTATTGAAATAGTTGCATGGATCAAAGCAGATTCAGTTAACGGTTCAGCTCCTTCAAGGATACTTATCATGGGCGGTTCACAGGGCGGCGCAGTTCCTATGATTGCCGCTACAAGAGGTATGCAGGTTGCCGCGATTATCAATTCAGTTGCTCCGCCGGATTTTGCATCAAGCTGGATAGAGAACGGCTGCGCAAAAATGACATTATTATGGACAATTGAATATACACCCGATACAGCAAGATATAATGCCCAGGTTGACAGAATGTCTGACTGGATCTACGCTGATACCAAACCATACTGGGATAGCTTAAAACATTATATGCCTATTGGCAGGGATTTTGTTACAGGACTTAACAGCATTACCACACCTGTATTAATAGAAGCAGCATGGCAGGATAAGTTCTTTAACGCAGATGGCTGGATGCTTAATATTGATAAAGTTTCAAATGCACCTATGTCATCATACCTTGGCGCTGTTAGAGGCCACGGTTCAGATATATCGTTAACCGAAGATGTTTGGCATATGGATTGGTTCAACAACTTCTTCTTCCAGACACTCTGGGGAATGCAGACACCAATATTTGACCAGGCTAAATACCAGTATGCTTCAACACATTTTCCGGTTGTGAACAACCAGTATTTTTCATTCACACATGATAGCTCAAGGACACTTTTAAGGAATTCTACAGTGCCGATGAAATTATACCTGAACAAGAACGGCGTTTTAAAAACAACCGTTCAGTCAGGCAGCAACACAGTAACATTAAAGAACAGGATAACAAGCGGATATACATTGCAGCAGGCAGTCAATGATGAATTTACCGGAACAAACTTCCAGGCTAAGTTCAAAAAGGATTCAGTTAAGTTCACATCAACAGCTTTAACTTCATCACTTGAGTGGACAGGCGCACCGGTAGTAAGGCTTGATTATAAATCAGCAGCATCAACATTCTGCCAGTTCAACTACCAGATATATGAAGTGCTTCCAAGCGGCGAAAGAAGATTCATAAACCGCGC
This sequence comes from uncultured Ignavibacteriales bacterium, assembly GCA_964597425.1. Lineage (GTDB taxonomy): Bacteria > Bacteroidota > Ignavibacteria > Tepidaquicellales > OLB5 > OLB5. The sequence continues at coordinate 4,193 of CAZQYL010000111.1, forward strand.
GAACTTCACAGACAGGAATTACACAAAAGGCCAGAGAAGACAGGTTACATTCCGCGGTCAGGCTCATTCACATGTGTTCCAGGCAGGAAGCAAGATCCAGATCATTATCACAAATCTTGATAAAGCTCATACAGATGTTGAGTTCTTCGGTACAAATCCGTTTGTTCTGCCAACAATGAAAAACGGCGACCATACTGTATACTTAAGCAGCAATTCATATGTTGAGCTTCCAATTATCACAAATGCAGGTAACAGGTTTGATTTCACTTTTGCTGAAGATAATTCAGAAGAGAACAGCAATCCGTATTCGTTCAGCCTGTCACAGAATTTCCCTAATCCGTTCAACCCAAGCACAATGATCCAGTACACACTGGCAGAAGCGCAGAACGTTGAGCTTAAGATCTACGATCTTTTGGGAAGAGAAGTACAGACATTAGTTAACGCAGCACAAAACCCCGGTTCATACAATGTTATGTTCAATGCTCAGAACCTTTCAAGCGGTGTTTATTTCTATAAGCTTACCGCAGGAAGCTTTACTGACATAAAGAAAATGACATTAGTAAAATAATTCATCTTATCTAAGTGAGCAGCAACCGGGATATTATGCAATTTGTAAAGCAGGGATAATTTAGAGATAAATTTTAGGGGATATCCCTGCTGATTTAAAAAGAGATCATGAATTTAAATAGAGGAGAATTAAAATGTCACTTTTAGTATTGCCAGTAATTTTTGTATTCCTTTTATTACCGTTTGGAATTTTAGGGTACCTATTTTACAGCAATAAACAGATCCGCAAAGCATGACCAAATAACGGATCAAAAACAAAAAATACGGAAAGATTTAACCATTCACACGAAGGTTAAAAATTACTGAAAAATACTGAGTTAACCCCGCATTTCTGATGCGGGGTTAATTTCGTTTTAGGGAGTTGGATATTATATATAGTATGATTTGGTATAAAGGGTTATTAAAAAGCAGCTTAAGGGAATCATTGACTATTTTTATTGTATTGGAACAAAACGGCAGAATCATTAAATTTATGCATTATATAATAGCAGGGAATACAAAATGAGATCAGCTAGATTTACGTTACTGGCTTTGATTGCCTTTTTCCTTTTTACGGGAATAAGCAGTTCACAGCAAAAAAGAGCAAGGGATAATTACGAATTCTTAAAGCTCCTTCCAAAATACTCCAATTCTGATGCACTTCCGGTTTCAAGAAAAGATTTTACGGTGACTTTGCGTGATGGCACTATATTGGATGCGGTAAAGTTCATACCGCAGGGTACACCGCCTGCAGGCGGTTGGCCAACTGTTGTGTTCGTTCATGGTTACGGCGATAACAAAGAAACCCTTGCGGGTTTTGCTGCCGCACAGGCTGAGTACGGCTACTATACCACAACTTTCAGCATGCGCGGGCAGGGGCACTCAACCGGACTTTCAAATCTCATTTCAACCACCGAAGCACAGGATATGATAGAGTTCATCAATTTTATCAAGCAGGATACTCCTAACGGCATAAATCCAAACAATATCCTTGTAATGGGCGGTTCACAGGGAGGCTTGGTTCCGTATATGGCATGCACAATGGGTATGAATGTAAGGACCATCATCTCAGCACTTGCTCCACCGAATTTTGCTACCAGCTGGATAGAGAACGGCTGTATTAAAATGACACTGTTATGGACTGTTGAATATACTCCTGATACAGCAAGATATACACCACAGGTTGCAAGGATGAGCGACTGGATCTATTCACCGGCAAAGCAGTACTGGGATAGTTTAGCGTTCTACTTGCCGCAGAACAGGGATTTTATGAATGGCATAGCTAACAACCGTGTACCTTTGATAATGGAAGGCTCATGGCAGGATAAATTCTTTAATGCATCGGGAATAATGAAAGCCTCGGCGCTTAATACCGGCTCAATATTCAGGCTTTACCTCGGTGCCGTGCAGGGGCACGGCGGTGATAACTCACCGACCGAAGATACCTGGCACATGCAGTTCTTTAATGATTGGTTCTTTTACTGGCTCTTCCCCTACAACGGCACAAAACTGCCGCCTGCAAATTTTGATTATGCTTCTTCGCAGTATCCTGTAAACGGTTTGTACTGGACCTTTAAGCATGACAGTTCAAAGGTCGCGCTGCAGAATATCACAACGCCTTACAGGCTTTATTTCAACACGAACAGCAGGCTTACAACAACAGCCGGAACAAATAACAATACCAGAGTATCCGTAAGAAACCAGGTAACCGGCGGCTTGACTATGCAGGAAGCCGTGAATGAAGAGTTCACCGGAACAACGTTCACATCAAAATTCAAAAAGAATTCGGTTTCCTTTACCAGTGCCGCACTCACTTCAGATAAAAAATGGCTTGGTACACCCAAGGTTAATCTTGATTATTTATCGAGTGCATCGACATTCACTCAGTATAATCTCCAGGTGCTCGAAGTTCTGCCCAGCGGCAAGGAGAAGCTTATAAACAGGATAAATTACACTGACAGGAACTATACGGCAAACAGCAGAAGGAATAAGAATTTTGAAGGTCAGGCACATTCACATATTTTTAAAACAGGAAATAAGATCAAGGTTATAATTACAAATCTTGATACCCATGCTGATGACGCATGGTTTCTTGGCACAAACCCGTTTGTGCTTCCTGTGCTGAATAATGGATACAATTATGTTTATCTGAATAATAAATCATACATTGATCTGCCCCTTGTAAATGCTGTAAATGAAGTGACTGATAATAACGGCAATAGTACACCGTATACATTTTCACTCAGCCAGAATTATCCGAATCCGTTTAATCCTGTAACAATGATAAGTTACAGTATTCCCCAAAAAGGGCTGGTAACTGTAAAAGTATTTGATGTTACAGGCAAGCTTGTAAGAACATTAGTCAATGAAACGATGGAAGCCGGCAGTAATTCAGTAATGTTTGATGCTTCTTCGCTTTCAAGCGGAGTATATTTCTATAATATAGTATCAGGCAGTTTTACAGATACGAAGAAAATGATACTGGTAAAATAAACACATAAATTTCAATTTCATTTCAGAGCGGGTTTATAACCCGCTCTTGATTTATAAAATACTCCACAATCCAATGGAAAAATTAAGCGAGCAGCAAATAACCGAAGCATTAAAAACATTAGCCGGCTGGCAGTATTCAGAAGGCTCAATTAAAAAAGTTTTTAAGACACAGAACTTCCCGGCAACCATGGGATTTGTAAGTGCCGCAGGCGGATTTTGTCAAAGGCGCAACCATCACCCTGATTATATACTCATGAAGTTCAAAGAAATAGAAGTATCATTTTCAACACATTCCGCCGGCGGAGTTACGCAGAATGATATAGATATTGCTTCAGATCTTGAGAAAATCCTGGTATAATAAGCATATTTTACAGAATGTTGCGAATTTTCTCACTTTTATTATTTTTATTTTTAATATAAGTTGCTTAAATTAGCTTAATGAGTAATACAAGGATTGAAAACCTGAGGGCAATACTGGCGGCAGACCCGCAGGATACGTTTGCAAGGTATGCATTGGGGCTTGAGTATCTTTCATTGAATGAAATAGATTCAGCAAAGGTTGCATTCGAAGAGACGAGCATTCTGGACCCAAACTACGTAGCAACATATTACCAATTGGGCAAAACATATGAGTTGCTGGGTGATGAAAGTATGGCAAGGAAGGT
>CAZQYL010000112.1:0-4786 GCA_964597425.1 uncultured Ignavibacteriales bacterium
TCAAATGAATGGATGAAGGTTCTCGAAACCGTACGATCAACCAATCCATATACAGATGATGAAGTACTGATGAGAAGGCAGATGTTCTATTATGCTGATGAGCTTACCGTAGATTCACAGCACAGAATATTGATTCCCCAGGAAATGAAAGAAATTGTCGGTATCAAAAAAGATATTTTGCTTATTGGACAGCTGGAGCGCATCGAGCTTTGGAATCCTGATACATATAACAAGTATCTTAAAGGTAGTTCTGATACATACGAAGGCGTTATGCAGAAAGTGATGACGAAGCATTATACCAAAAATACCGGTGAGTAAATTTTGGATGAAGAATTCTATCACGAGCCTGTTCTTCTGAATGAAACTGCACAGTATCTTTTAGAAGCACACAAAGGCGATTCACAAGGCACAAAAAGGGTTTATGTTGACTGCACACTTGGAGGCGGCGGTTATACCAAAAAAATATTAGAAGATTCACCCGAAGAAACTGTAGTTATTGCAATAGACAGAGATGTTTACGCAATTGAGCACTGCAAAAAAGTTCTTTCAGAATACAGCAGCAGGATAATTTTTAAGTTGCAGAACTTTGGAGATATTAAAGATATAATTCAGAGTGAAGGGCTTGAAAAAATTGACGGCATTGTGATGGATCTTGGGCTTTCAACTTTCCAGTTAAGCCATGAAGCAGGGTTCAGTTACCAGAAAGATACAAAGCTTGATATGCGGGCTGATAAAAGCCAGCAGTTAACCGCAGCAGACGTTCTTAATACATATGGTGAAAAGGATTTGGCTGATATCTTGTATAAATATGCTGAAATGCGGTACAGCAGGCAGATAGCCAGGGAGATAGTTGAATACAGGAAAGAAAAGAAATTCGAAACAACTTTCCAGTTAACTGAGCTTTTGAGCACCAAAGTACCACCCAGATTTTTAAACAGTGATCTATCAAGGCTTTTCCAGGCTATCAGAATTGAAGTGAACAATGAACTAGAGAACCTTGAGCGCGTACTGGAAGATTCACCGGCTTTGATGACAGAAGGCGCGAGAATAGTAGCAGTATCTTACCACTCGCTGGAAGACAGGATAGTAAAGAATGCAATGCGCTCAAACGAAAAGCTGAAGGTACTGACCAAAAAACCAGTTGAAGCAACTGAAGAAGAAATAAGCGTAAATGTAAGATCAAGAAGCGCGAAGCTGAGAGCAGCAGAAAAAGATTCAAATAAGCAGGGCAGTAAAAATAAATACAAAAAAGATATTTAAGTGAGAAGCCCGAAACAAAGAAAAATTTCGTTATTCAACCTGATGGTGATGCTGTTCATAACGGCGGGAATAATAGTCTTCTTTGTTAACAATATAATTTCTGTGAATTCACTGGTAGTTGATAACAACAATGTTAGAACAGAAATAAACAAAACCGTTACATCCAACAACAATTTACAGACTGAAATAGAACGTTTAACGAATTTTGATAACATAAAGAATACTGCAGTAGATAAACTCGGACTCCAGTATTCAACAAGTAAGCCCAAAAAGATCACAATAGAGAGGTCTGAACTGGAAAATATCACTCAATAGTACATAAATATTAAATATCAGCCGGAGTGTGTACCGGCAAAAAAGTAATGCGGGAAAGAACAAACACAAACATTAAGGCGAACACAGAAAGAAGAATAACGATCTTTATGGCTGTGTTCGCTTTATTATTTCTGGTGATCCTGTATAAACTTTTCACTATCCAGGTAATTGATGCAGCAAGGTACCAGCTTGCAGCCAAAAAGCAGTATGAAAGCAAGATCTCGCTCAAATCATCACGCGGAATAATCTTTGACCGCAAGATGAATTCACTGGTATCAAACATTGTTATGTATTCATTTGCCGCTGATCCCAATATGGTCGATAACAAGGATTCAGTTGCCCGGGTTTTTGCTGATATCTTCAAAAAGGATAAGAGCTTTTATATGGATAAGCTGAATTCCAAGAACACTTCGTTCGTTTGGCTTGAAAGAAGAATTGACCCGAAGTTTGAAGCGCAGGTAAAAGATATCGATTTTTCGGGTGTCATAAAGCTGAATGAACCGAACAGGATATTCAGTTACGATAAGCTTTCATCGCAGATAGTTGGCTACACAAATATTGATAATAATGGTTTAAGCGGAATTGAGCTTGAGCTCAATGAAATGCTATCCGGCAAAGAAGGTTATGTCGTAATGCAGAAAGACGGCCTTGGCAGAAAACGTCCCGCAGTTGAGTATCCAAGGCAGGAACCTGTTGACGGCAACAATGTTATCTTAACGGTTGATATGAACCTTCAGAAAATTGCCGAAGAAGAACTCACCGCAGGTGTTGAAGCAAATAACTCGACAGGCGGCAAAGTCATTGTTATGAATGTAAAAACAGGTGAAATACTTGCAATGCATTCAATAAATCTTGATGGCTCAAGCCAAGATAAGATCGCGGAGATAACTGACCTGTATGAACCGGGCTCAACATTCAAAATAGTCACCGGCGCTGCCGCACTGGAAGAGAGTATTCTCAGCAAGTTTGATGTCATTAACACCTATGGCGGTGAATATATGAATATTAAAGATTCACACAAATCTTCAAGCATGACTTTCCAGCAGGTAATCGAGCAATCAAGCAACATCGGTACAATACAGGTAGCAAACCGCCTTGGCAAAGAAAAGTTTTACAAGTATGCAAGAGATTTTGGATTTGGCATCACAACCGGACTTGACCTGCCCGGCGAAGTAAAAGGCAGATTAAAGAAACCTGTTGAGTTTTCACCGGTATCACTGAACTACATGGCAATTGGATATGAAGTGCTTGTAACAGCATTGCAAATGACCAATGCTTACGCATGCGTAGCTAACGGCGGAATGATGATGAAGCCGTTTATCATAAAGAAAATACTCGCACCAGACGGCACTTTGTTAAAAGAGTATAAACCCGTTGAAATTAGAAATGTAATCTCAAAAACAACAGCAAAGGCGCTTACCGAGCTTTTTGTTGGTGTGGTTGAAAACGGAACCGGTAAAGATGCGCGGATAGAGAATATTAAAATAGCAGGCAAAACAGGTACATCGCAGAAAATGGTTGAAGGTAAATACTCGAAGAGCAAATATACCTCATCATTCATGGGATACTTTCCCGCTGAAAATCCGCAGATAGTGATTGCGGTTATAATTGACGCTCCCGGAGCAGGTGAGTATTACGGCGGAAAAGTTTCCGCGCCGATATTCAGAAAAATTGCTGAGCGCATAATTAATTTAACGGGTCTGCATGAATTTTCAGCCCCGGAAAACAACGCTGATATAGTATTAACATCCAATAACAAAGTTGATAACACTTCTTTAAACCTGGTGAATTTTGATATCAGCGACGCTGTAAAATTCCTGAATGAGAATGAAATTCCCTTTGAAGTTGAAGGGGCACGTAAGAATGCAATAGTTGTTTCCCAGGAGCAGTTCACCGATGAAAAAGGGAACAGGAAAATTAAGCTTGTGACTGCAGGTGCTAACCAGGATGATAAGCTGAATAAGGATAGCCATGTTAAGATGCCAGATCTTCGGGGTATGAGTGTAAGGAAATGCATCAAAGTAATGTCCACACTCGGGATCGATTACAGAGTGAACGGGTGCGGCAAAGTGACAACACAGGTACCCGAAGCGGGTACGCAGCTTGCGAAGAATCAGCAGGTAATAATAAATTGTGATCCCCCGGGGAAATTTTAACCGGAATAGATACTAAGCCATTAATTTAAAATGAAATTCAGTGAAATGCTGACAATTGCAGAAAACGAAATGATCAACCTGGAAGAAAGCTTTGATTTTGAGATCAATAAGCTTACTGCGGGCTCAAATAACGTTGAGCAGAATGACATTTTCTTCGCAATTAAAGGATTTGTTACTGATGGCAATAAGTATGTAAAAGATGCATTGAACAAAGGCGCGAAGGCTGTTATTACTGATGGCGACCCGGGCATGATCGATGGAAGAATTCACAAAGTGGCTGATGCCCGAAGGACAATGGCACAAATGAGCAATGCTTATTACGGATTTCCTTCGGCAAAAATGAAAATGGTCGGTGTAACCGGCACCAACGGCAAGACTACTGTAACATCAATGATAAATTTTGTTCTGCAGTCACTTGGCAAAAAAACAGGACTCATAGGGACAAACGGAAATTATATTAACAAAAGATTTTTAAAGACTGAACATACCACACCGGATGCAATTGAGCTTAACAGGTTACTTAAAGAAATGGCTGATGAAGGCGTTGAAATTGCGGTGATGGAAGTATCTTCTCACTCACTGGCGCTTTGCAGGGTATACGGGATTGAATTCGATATTGCTGTCTTCACAAATTTAACTCCTGAACACTTGGACTTTCATGGTGATATGGATAGTTACTTTGATGCCAAAAAAATGCTGTTTGATTCACTTAAAAGAATTGGCGCTAAGGGAATACAGCCTGCGGCAATTTACAATTGTAATGATGAATACGGCTCTAAGATAGTTTCAGGCAGCGAAGCTGAAAGAATTGCCTACGGTTTTGGATGCGGTACATTTACTGCCAAAAAGATCGATATGGATATTAATGGTATGAGCTTTGAAGTACTTGTACCAAGGAACGGCGAAGATGTCGACAGAATCAAAATAAGAACAAAACTGACCGGTAAGTTCAATGTATCAAACATTTTAGCCGCAGTAGCGGCTCTGCACTCACTGAATGTAAATTACAAAGATATAGTTAAGTATATAGCTGAATTTGAATCAGTTGACGGCAG
>CAZQYL010000112.1:4886-7877 GCA_964597425.1 uncultured Ignavibacteriales bacterium
GATGAAGAGCCGTTGAGTATAATTGAAGATATTAAAGCCGGGATTTCACGCGATAACTATACCGTTGAAGAAGACCGTGAACTTGCAATTAAGAAAGCAATTGAAATAAGCGGCAAAGGTGACATTATACTCATAGCCGGCAAAGGTCATGAAACATACCAGGAAATTAAGGGTGTTAAGCACCATTTAAGCGACAGGGAATTAGCTGAAAAGTACGGAAAATGAATCTGCAGCTTGATGATATCAGGAAAATTCGCGGAGTAAAGATACATAATGATGAAGCTTTTGGAAACAGGAAGTTCACAGGTGTTTCAATTGATTCAAGAAAATGCGGCACCGGTGACCTGTTCTTTGCGATAAGAGGTGAAAGATTTGACGGACATGATTTTGTGGATAAAACCAAAGCAAAATGCGCAGTTGTAACAGAAAAATGGTTCAGGAAAAATAAAGCGGCAGCAAAGCGTTCTTTTAAAAACAGATGTTTCATCATAGTTAAAGATACCGAAACAGCTCTTGGTGAAATTGCACGGGTTTACAGAAATAAATTCGTTATACCCGTAATTGCAGTCAGCGGAAGCAATGGAAAAACTTCAACCAAGGATTTTATTGCAGAAGTGCTTGAAGCAAAGTACAATGTGTTAAAAACAGAAGGTAACCTGAATAACCAGCTTGGTGTACCGCTAACGCTTTTCAGGTTAAGGGCAGAACATGAGATTGCTGTTATTGAAATTGGCACCAATCATTTCGGCGAGGTTGAAAAACTCTGTAATATATCTGAGCCGCAGTTTGGGATAATCACAAATATCGGCAAAGAACATCTGGAATTCCTGATTGATATAAAAGGCGCTGCCAGGGCTGAAGGTGAATTAGTAGAGTATCTTAAAAAGGTTTACGGAACATTTTTTCTGAATGCAGATGACAAGTATCTTGAAAAGTACAGGAAATATAAAAATATAAAGACTTTCAGTTTCGGATTCAAAGGCAGGGCGGAAGTTAAAGCAACAGTTAAAGGATTCAATAAGTTTTACGCTGAACTTGAAATAAATTTTAACAATAAAAAGATCAAAGCTCAATTAAAAAATATCGGGTATCAAAGCTGTAACGCGGCACTTTGTGCCGCAGCAGTTGGTTTCTACTTCGAAGTCCCGGTTCGTGACATAAAACAGCGGATATCACGATATAAAATTGAGTCAAACAGGCGCAACCAGCTTAAAAGCATTAACGGGGTGTGGGTTATTGATGATACATATAATTCCAACCCTGATTCCGTTAAAGCTGCGCTTGAAAATCTTAAGGCGTACCGCATAACAGGCAAAAAATATATAGCGCTTGCTGATATGCTTGAATTAGGCAAAGCAAGCAAGAAAGAACACGCAGCGATCGGTGAAATGGTTAAACAAATGAAGTTTGAAAACCTGTTAACGTACGGTGGTGATTCATTTAATACCCATAGAGCTGCCAAAGGTGTAAAGAATAATTTTTATTTTGATGATAAGCAGTCGATGAGTGCATTCTTAAACCTTCAGCTTAAAAAAGGAGATGTTCTGCTGGTCAAAGGTTCGCGCTCAATGAAGATGGAAGAAGTGATCAATAACATATCCGTAAACTAATAAAATTCTACAGGTAAATGTTATACTATTTAGCGGAATATATAAATAAAACTTTTAATCCCCCGGGATTTGATGTGTTCAGATTCTTAACATGGAGATCTGCGCTATCCGCTATAACGGCTATGATCATATGTTTCTGGATAGGACCGAAAATATTAAAGATACTGAAAAGAAAACACGTTGGCGAAGAGATCAGACACGATGGTCCCCAGACACATTTTTCAAAAGCAGGTACTCCAACAATGGGCGGCGTGATTGTTCTGCTGGCTATCCTTGTTCCTGTGCTGCTTTGGGGTGATCTTAAAAATACTTACATACTGCTCATGCTTCTTGCAACAGTATGGATGGGACTTGTAGGATTTATTGATGATTACCTTAAGGTCGTAAAGAAGATGAAAAAAGGTCTGGTTGCAAGGTACAAGCTGATGAACCAGATAGGCCTTGGAATTGTAATTGCATGCTTAATATACTTTTTGCCGGAGTTTGAAAAGATTAATTCGGTTACAACTATTCCGTTCATTAAACAAATCGAGTTTGATTTTTCGTATTTCTACATACCGCTCATGGTATTTATAATTACGGCAACTTCAAATGCTGTGAATCTTACAGATGGACTCGACGGGTTGGCAATAGGTACGGTTGGTATAGCGGGACTTGCGATCGGTTTAATTGCATATTTATCAGGTAACGAAATTTTCAGCCGCTACCTTGATATAATTTACCTGCCCGGTAACGGTGAGCTTGCGGTTTACTGCGCAGCTTTGGTGGGCGCATCACTTGGATTTTTATGGTTCAATTCATACCCCGCGCAGGTATTTATGGGTGATACAGGGTCACTGGCGCTTGGCGGAGCCATCGGGACACTTTCTATACTGATAAAAAAGGAGTTCTTGCTGCCTATACTTGGCGGAATATTCTTTGCAGAATCACTTTCTGTGATAGTCCAGAGATATTACTTTAAATATACAAAGAAGAAATACGGTGAAGGCAGAAGGATATTGAAAATGTCACCGCTTCATCATCATTTCGAGCTTAGCGGGATACCTGAACCGAAAATTGTAACAAGGTTTTATATAGTAGCTGTTATCCTTGCGATACTGACGTTTGCAACATTTAAGATAAGATAAATAATTAAATCTATAAAAGGATCAGATATGAAAACAACTAAATTAACAAGAACCCTCGTTTTATTATTCCTTTTTACGGGAATTACTTTTTCGCAGCTTTCAGTTGGAGAGCTTAAATTGAAATCTGATGATAATTCAGGTTTGAATTTAAACTCGTATAAGTTAAAATCATCAGGGGGCAAAACCAGGCTGATGCAGAAGCCCACAAAGAAAATTTACTTTGTGCCGGGCGGCAAAATTGGAATGTTCTTCCT
>CAZQYL010000113.1:0-6564 GCA_964597425.1 uncultured Ignavibacteriales bacterium
AGACCGGTTATGCTATCTTTAGGAGAGCTTAAGGCTTCTTCCAAGCCGCTGAATATGACAGATAAGCAGGAATTCATAGATTATATTACATCAAATATTCCTGTAACTCCCCCAAATTACGAAACAATTAAAAAATTCAATAAAGCCGGGGTAATGATACCCCTGGATTACGCAGAAGACCTTGAAATCGGTCCAAACCGCTGCGCAGCAAGATAAAATACAATAATGTTACTTCCAAAACTGGTTACTACCCTCAAGACTTACAACAAATCACTTTTCTACAGCGATGTTTCTTCAGGAATTATTGTCGGCATTGTGGCATTACCGCTGGCAATTGCTTTCGGTATAGCATCAGGCGTTTCCCCCAATAACGGGCTTATAACGGCAGTTATTGCGGGATTCATAATATCTGCCCTGGGCGGCAGCCGTGTACAGATCGGCGGTCCAACAGGCGCGTTTATCGTCATTGTTTACGGCATAGTACAGAAATATGGTATGGATGGACTCATGATAGCTACCATTATGGCAGGTGTAATGCTTGTGCTTATGGGCTTCATGAAGCTTGGCACACTGATTAAGTTCATTCCCCTGCCCATAATTACAGGCTTTACATCCGGAATAGCACTGATCATTTTTACCACTCAGATCAAGGATCTTCTGGGTCTGAATATACCGAATCTTCCATCAGAATTTTTGGCAAAAATTCCGGTTTATGTTAACAACATAACTGCCTTTAATATTGATACGATAATCGTTTCAGCTATATCGCTTTTTACTATTATCTTCCTGGGGAAATTTCTCCAAAAAATACCCTCAACTTTTATTGCTTTAATATTAGGTACAGCGATAGTTTACATATTTGGATTGGAAGTTGATACCATATCCACGAGGTTTGGCCAACTGACAAGTTCAATTCCTTCGATAGGAATGCCGGAAATATCCTTTGATGTAATATACAATCTTGCGGGTCCCGCATTTACAATTGCCATGCTTGGAGCAGTTGAGTCGCTCCTATCGGCAGTAGTAGCGGATGGTATGATCGGCGGTAAGCACAGGTCTAACATGGAGCTTATTGCAAACGGTGCGGCAAATATAGTAGCCCCATTTTTTGGAGGTATCCCTGCAACAGGTGCTATAGCAAGAACAGTCACAAACATTCGCAACGGAGGCAAAACCCCTATTGCCGGAATCACGCATTCAATAGTATTACTCCTTATCCTGCTTTTTTTCGGTAAATATGCCGGTATGATACCTATGTGTGTGCTGGCATCCATACTAATGGTGGTTGCATATAATATGAGCGAGTGGCGTGAGTTTAAAGCTCAGCTTAAAATGCCAAGGAGTGATGTAATTGTACTTGTCACAACGTTCCTGCTGACGGTTATTTTTGATCTTACTGTAGCAATCGAAGTAGGTATAGTGCTCTCGGCAATGCTGTTCATGCGGCGAATGGCTGAAGTAACAAATATAGGTGTTATCAGCCGTGAATTTGATGAAGGTCTTGAATCTGAAGATAGCGGCGCTAACTCGATCCAGGGTAAGAACATCCCGAAGGGTGTTCTCATTTTCGAAATTGACGGTCCGTTCTTCTTTGGTGCGGCAAGCAAGTTTAAGGATGCTATGAGATTTGTTGGTAAAACCACAGATGTGCTGATATTAAGGCTGCGGAAAGTTCCCGCAATTGATTCCACAGGCATTGCAACACTTGAAGATTTTTATTATGATTGTAAAAAGAGGTCAACTATTCTGATACTTTCAGGGCTGCACGCGCAGCCGATGTTTGCATGCGAGCATGCAGGCTTGCTTGATAAAATAGGCGAAGTGAATTTAAGAGGCAATATTGATGATGCCCTTAACCGTGCAAGAGAGATTCTCGGGCTGCCCTCAGAAGAAATAGTTGCTCAAAAAGAAAGTTCAATAGAGAAGTAGACTAATTTTAAAGCTAAGTCTCACAACAGAATAGAACAAATTCTAGAAAAAAGTTTTTTATAAAATCAATAAATGAGATTCCCGCATGCGGGATCGGGAAAAAAATGAAATTAAAATACATAAACGATATAAACCCCGCTACGGGCAAAGTTTTTGCAAAGATAAAGTGCTCAACAGAAAAGGATATTGACCGTGCGGTTGATAAAGCCCGCAAAGCACAGAAGAAATGGGCAGCTTTGACACTTGCACAAAGAAGCAAAATGCTTGAAGCATGCGCTAAGGACTTTGTAAAGCAAAAAGAAAAGATTGGCAGGATAATCACAGATGAAATGGGCAAATTGTACAAATCAGCAGTTGGTGAAACACATGCTGTAGCCTATGGCATCAGGGAAACCATTGAGCAGTCTAAAACCGCGCTTGCGATTGAAAACCTGCAGGAAGAAAACCTGGTTACTGAGCTTCACCGCACGCCGATTGGCGTTTGCGCCATTATTACACCGTGGAACTTCCCTGTGAGCATGCCGGAAACCCTGCTATCCCCCGCTCTGATTGCAGGCAATACTGTTGTATTCAAACCATCAGAAATGGTGCCGTTAACAGGTAAAGCCATTTACGATATTTTCAACAAACATCTTCCGCCCGGTGTAATTAATCTTGTACAGGGCGCTGATGAAGCAGGCAGTCATTTGATCCACAGTAACATTGATATGATCGCATTTGTCGGCTCACAGGCTGTTGGTAAAATTATTATGAAAGCTGCCGGCGATAAACTGAAACGAATTGTGCTGGAGCTTGGCGGCAAGGATCCGATGATTGTACTGAATGATGCTGACCTTGAAAAGGCTGCGAACTTTGCTGTAAACGGTTCATTACGCAATACCGGCCAGGTTTGCGTATCTGTAGAAAGAATTTATGTGCAGGAAAAAGCCGCGGATAAATTTACAACACTTGTTGCTAACGGAGTAAAGAACTTTAAATACGGCAGCGGGTATGATGAAAGTGTGCATATGGGTCCGCTGGTAAGCAAACGCCAGAGGGATAATGTACTTTCTCAGGTAAAAGATGCTGTTAAAAAAGGCGCAAGGCTCATAACAGGCGGCGGGATTCCAAAGAACAACAAAGGATATTTTATGGAGCCCACGCTTATTACTAACCTGAGCCATAAACACAGGATAATGAATGAAGAGACCTTCGGTCCTGTTGTAGCGATACAGAAAGTTAAGACCGAAGATGAAGCTGTTAAGCTGGCTAATGATTCACCCTTTGGACTTGGTGCAACCGTATGGACTAAGAACAGGAAAAAGGGTCTGGAAATAGCTCGCAAAATTGAATCAGGAATGATTGGCGTTAACCAGGGAATCGGCGCCGTAAGCGGCACACCATGGGTTGGGATAAAACAAAGTGGTTACGGATATATAGGTTCAATTGATGGCATAAGGCAGTTTACAGTTCCAAGGAAAATAAGTTATAAAAAGTAATGTGATTGTAACTCCGAACGCTGTTCGGAGGAAATGTTATGATAAATCGTGTTATACCCGAAACAGCGTTTCGGGTTACAAAATATAATTCATCCATAAAATTCAATTTAGAAAGAGCAGCTAAAATGAAAAAGATATTAACATTATTACTGTTTGCATTATTATTTTCAGCAGTATCATATTCACAAAGTGACCTGAAGACCGCAGGTGAAACAATGGAGCGTGGTTTGTTCCAAACCGTAAAGGATAAGGACTGGAACACACTTGAAGGACTAATCGCAATCGGCTTCCAATCGATGCATGCTGACGGTCCAAAATCCAGATCAGCTGCAATTGACTACATTAAATCCATTACTTTCAAATATTACCATTTTTCAGATATCGTTGTAACTGATAATGATTCAGGCACTATCTTAATTATTACCTACAAACTGACATTTTCTGAAAATCTTGAAATGACTGAGCAGGAAAAAGGTAAATATGTTAACAATCTGAGTGTTTGGCAGAAAAATGGCGAAAAATGGCAATGGATGAGTCACAGTGTTTTTGATGGAAATGTAAGTAAATAGTACCGTTTTTCTTTACTAAACTGACAATTTAAGGAAACTGATGCAGGTCATTTTATTGTTGAAAGTAAATTGTTAGTTTAGTATTATTGTCACATAGAATCTTGCTGTTTATAAGCTACTTTACAAATTTATAAACTTAAATACTCAAAAATGAGATCACTTATCATTGCACTTACAGCATTAATTTTAACACTTAATATTTATTCACAGCCAAATGATGTCCTTATCAATCCCTATTGGTATTTCTATTCAGATAATCATTTAGATGCGATTTCATCAGGCAAAGGAAGAACAGGCATTGGCTCATTGGGTGATATTTCCTCTGTTTCCATTAATCCCGCATCGTTTGATATTGATAAGAAGTACCAGGTAAACGTTCAGTATACGTACAGAACAAATCAGCCCTGGCTTCAGGGGCTCGGCATCAGTGACCTTTACCTTAAACAAAATGTATTTTCAGGAATGGCAGGATTTGGATATAAGGTCAATAAAGAGCTTAATATTGGTTTGGTGTATAGCAATCCCTACAGCATGGATATTAATGAAGGTGAAATAATAAGGACAAATGAATTTGGCCAGGAATTAGGCAGATATGAAGCAGTTGACAGGTACTCTGCCCATAATTTTTCAATTCCAGTTTCATATAAGTTTAAAAAATTTCGGATAGGATTAACTTTAAACTACACATTGCACAGAAGGTATTTCAATTTTGAATATGAAAAATTTGTCATAAAATTCGACAGGTTCAATGCAGATGCCGGTTTATTGGTTGATATAACAGAAGGTTTAACCTTCGGATTAAAATTCAGACCAGAAGCCAAAGGCCAGGCAAAATATCACAGTGATATCAATCAGCAGATAGATGAGTATACCAATGTGCTGCTGCCAATGCAGATCGGAGCGGGTGTTTCATATACATTAAAAAAGAACAATCTGACTTTTGCAGCTGATTATACATTTATCCAGGGCTCCAAAATAGAAGGTCAATCAGATCAGCACCGGTTCAACTTTGGTATTCAGTATCCGCTGAATAAATACTGGACGATAAGAGGTGGATTTTTTAATACTCCGGAACCCCGGGATTTAAAATCAAATTATGTTAACCCGGAGGAATCATACAGTCAATTATTCCTGACAGCAGGCGCTAGCGTTAAATCTGATATAGCTGTATTCACATTGGCTGTTATGGATAGCCATATATCATCAGCTACCCTAAAATATACATTTATAAACGGCGGACTTTCACTAAACTTTTAAATTTATGAAGAAGATCATTTTTTTAATTCTAGTTTATACGTTATCATCGAATTCACAGACAGTTAGAGAGTATGATGATTTTGTACTTAGCCCATCCAATGATTTTTACTCAAACAATTACCTTTATGGTTCAAATACCGGTAAAGGTAACACAGGCATTGGGAGCGAGAATGAATTCTCAGCAGTATTACTTAATCCGGCTGCTGTAAAACTGAAGAATAAAATTACAGTATGTCTTCAGTATACATTCAAAACTAACAATCGGGTTACATTCAGTAATACTTTCGGCTCAAATGGATATGACCTGAAACATAAACCAAACAGTTTCTCCGGTGGAATAGCTCTAAAAATAAATAATTTGATTTCTGCAGGGATTCTTTACAGCAACACCAATAATTTAAGGTATGACTTTTCGGATAATTCTCTTCCAAACGATGAATTATCATTAAACCTTAATATTCATTCTTTTGCATTACCAATAGTTTTCAATTATAGTGATTTTGGGTTTGGGGCGGCATTATTCTATAATTTGTACAGAAATGATATGACAGGAGTGACGACTATTGAAGATCCTGCGGTTCCTCATGACGTAACTGACTCATTCGAAAGGCTGAATGTACAAGTTGGTTTGTATTACAAACCCGTAAAGACCTTTTCCGCGGGCTTAACATTCACTCCCGGATTCAAATCTGACATCACTTCTTCAGAAAACCATTCGATATCTCCAAGTTTTAAGTTTGTTTCCAGGCAGCCGTTCAAAGTAACAGCAGGTGTTAATTTCCTGACCATGAATAACAAGTTAAGCCTGGCTTTCGACTACAATTTCCAGAGAACATCTGAAATGACCGGTTACCTCGATAAAAATGATTTCAACTTTGGAGGTGAGTATTTCCTGAACAAAAAACTGACAATAAGAACAGGCTTCTTTACTTCATTTGATATCAGGGATTTTCATAACGAAGAAGTTGGCTTCCCCGGAAGCGAAGGAGATTTTACCCAGTACTTCATAACAGGCGGGTTTACATATAAACTAAAAAATATTGATCTATCACTTAACGTAATGGATAGTCACATTTCACCGGGACTCATTAAGCTGTTCCTTGTAAATACATCGCTGGTTTTCAATTTTTAGGTTCATTTCATAACAGATTTTATCGCTTCAATTATTTCAGGGTTAGGTAGGCCCTGCTGCTGATTCACCAACATTACAAAATGATCTGCAGAAAGCTCTTCTGCGTGGAAATTGTAATCAGTATTTCTGCCGGACTGCTCATAGAAATCTTTCACTTCTTTGAATTTAAGTATAAGTGGTTTACCATTCTGGTAGACCA
>CAZQYL010000113.1:6664-7809 GCA_964597425.1 uncultured Ignavibacteriales bacterium
AAATCTTTCACTTCTTTGAATTTAAGTATAAGTGGTTTACCATTCTGGTAGACCACTTTTTTGTTACTCTCATCCCCTTCAACCGCCAATAAACCTATTTGGATGTAACCGAAAAAATTCCCCCCGGAATACTGTTTGCCGGAAAATAATATGAGCATCACATCAACAGGGCTATCGTTATGTTTAACCGTAATGTAAAAATTATTAAACGGCGCATCGGGATTTGAAATCCGCAGGTCCGCAATTTCAGGCGGGTAAGCAACTTCGTTGCACTTTTTGAAACCGATGATATTATATACCTTCTCGCTCATTGCCGGATCATTCCTGGATAAAATATGGAACAGCTCATGAATAAATGTACTTTCATAACTGCCGGATGTTCCTTCAATCATGTCGTTTCTTAATACAATGTAATTTCCGCGGGTATAACCGTTGGCACCGCCTTCGTTTGTCATATCAGAGCTAATGACCTCGATCCTTGCCGGCATTTTAAGTTTTAAGCCCAGTTCTTTTATCTTCTTGTTTACCGATTCAACTACTTTCTTTAATCCCTTTTTGTCATCATCAGTCCACGGTTTAATTGTCTTTACTGCCCTACTGAAGTAATCTGCAAGGGTTACGGAATCACTTTTGGTGCCTGTTTTGCTCATAAGATCAAACCTGCTTAGAATAGCTGTGTAATCATCCTCGGTAGTAAAGAGTTCTTTTGCGCGCTCGCCATCAACTGGTACAACAACACTACCTTCCTGTATTACAAATTCATCCTGCGAAGCGGTTAAACCGCTAAATATAAGAAGAAATAAAACAAATAAGCCAATCCTTAATTTCATATGGTACGTATTATTTTTGATAATTAATCTGTAAATTTAAGAAATAATTTATTAATAATTACAACCATTGGAAGCTTATGCTGGTTTCCGTGTGGTTGTATTTTCAGGAGGCAGGCAAATGAAGTTCGAATTTTCACCATATGTTGCAATTCAGGTCGGCAATCACGCCAAAGCTGTTGATTTTTACAAACGCGTTTTGGGAATGGACTTTGTTGAGGAGCGCGGTAATGACGCTTACCTTGATAAGGACGGAATAAATTTCGTATTTGAAAATAACCCCGAAGGCATCGGTTCAGTTTTTTTTGAATTCAAAAC
>CAZQYL010000114.1:0-7788 GCA_964597425.1 uncultured Ignavibacteriales bacterium
GATATTGAAACAGACCTGAAGTTCATAAAAAAAATTAAGGCTATTAATCCTGCGGCGGAAATTGTTATATACACATATTCACCGGTGAATTTCGAAGATTCAGAAATGTCGCTTGCCGCCAAGCTGAAAGGGTTTGATTATCCCAAATCACTCGAAGAGTGGGTTTCACCCAAGTGGCAGAACTTTGACCTGCGGAAAAAT
This sequence comes from uncultured Ignavibacteriales bacterium, assembly GCA_964597425.1. Classification (GTDB taxonomy): domain Bacteria; phylum Bacteroidota; class Ignavibacteria; order Tepidaquicellales; family OLB5; genus OLB5. The sequence continues at coordinate 202 of CAZQYL010000114.1, forward strand.
CCGCTAACCCCATGGCTGAAGCCGCATCATTTTAAAATGATAAGGAATTTTGAAAAGACACTGAACGCTTATTACCCCACAAACAGTGATCTTAAAATTCGCGGCTGGAAGCGTTCACTCCTGCAGTTCATGGGAAGCTGGCGCTATAAAACTGATTTTTACACAGCGCCGTATGAAATTATGCTCACACAAAAGCTGCTTAAATACCGCCAGCCCGAAGTTGAAGGCTTTGCAGAATCCTAAAAAATTTATTTACTGAACTGACCAAGCTTTGTTATCAATTCGCTGGTGTATTGCTTAAAGAAGAAATAATTTATAATGTAAAACCTGCCGTACTTCAAGTATTGTTAAAAGAACACTTGACAAAATAAAATTATATATTATATTTGTAATAATACAGGACATTGAATATCTTAGTTCATTTATCCATTGCCCTGCAATACAATTAAAATACATTCCGCATACAGAGTTTTTAACGGCATTTTGCTGTTAATTTAACTTAATATACCTTAGGAGGTAATTAAAATGAAACATCTTACTTTCACTTTATTTATTCTAACACTTCTTTTTATTCAATCTCCCGTATTTTCTCAATGGGAAGGATATCCAAACATTTATTATAACCAGGGTAACGTTGGAATAGGTACAACTTATCCCGGCGCCAAACTTCATATATCAAACGGCGGATTAAGGTTATCTTACGATAGCGATTTCCTTACTAAAAACTGGGAGTTAAGCTATGATCCCTCGGGTTATTTTTACATTGATGAATATGGATTAGCCCGCCATTTCACTATAAAGAACGGCGGCAATGTTGGTATAGGCACAACCGACCCGATGTATAAACTTGATGTTGCAGGAAATATGCGTATTAGCAGCACTCTTAATATCAGCGATGGTACTATGCCCACTAATACCCAGCAATATATAAAAACATCTTATTTGTACCCGATGAGAATTGATAACACCGGGTTTGCATATAACAGATTTTTGCTTACAGATCTTTCCGGTGGCGTGAATATACTTGAAACACAAAGCGGTCCGAACGGATATTTTGATTTCCGCGGAAACAGTACTAGCAATACTATACTTCGTATTGCCAATAACGGTTATGTAGGAATAGGAACCAACAATCCTCAGGCAAAATTGCATTTAAAAAACTCAACAGGGTGGGAAAATACAATCAGGTTTGAAGATGATCACAGCTCTTCCAGAATCCAGGTTTTCAGCGGCAACGGTGGTTTAATGAATTTCTATACAGATAACAACGAAATCGTAAAATTCGCGATCAAGAACGACGGTTCTATTTCATGGAATGACGATCAGTCATATTTGTCTTCAAATGAGGGAGGCTCAATTGAACTTAACGCAAGCAACACTGCCGGCAGAAAGCCTTTTATAGATTTCCACCGCGGATTTACGGCCCAGGACTGGAATTTCAGGATCATAAATGAAGAAGACAACCAGCTAAGTTTCAGGAATAGTTCAAATAATCCGACTATTTGCCTTAAGAATGATATAGTCGGAATAGGTACAGATAACCCTGATGGTAACTTCAGACTTTCGGTAGATGGCAAGATCAAAGCAAAAGGCATTAAAGTGCAGGCCAACTGGTCAGATTTTGTTTTCAAACCGGGATACAATCTGAAATCTGTAAAAGAAGTTGAATCCTTCATTAAAGAAAATGGGCACCTTCCCGAAATACCAAGTGAACAGGAAGTAACCGAAAATGGAATAGAGCTCGGCGAGATCTCCTCAAAGCTGCTTCAGAAGATAGAAGAACTGACATTATACATTATTGAACAGGATAAACGTCTTGAAAATCTTGAAAAAGAAAATGAGAACCTGAAAACAACAAATTCCAAATAAGCAGAAAATAAAAACCTAACAGAGGTGAAAAATGAAAAACTTTATAAAAGATATTTTCTGCTTATTGGTGATATTAGTTTTTATCCAGGTAAACATTAAGGCTCAGGATGAAAGAGATTTCAATTCCGGCAACCTTAAGCTTTTACATGATAGCCTGATAATCGATAAACAGAAGATAAACAAACTTGAAAAACAAATTCAGCAATCGCTGCCGCAGGATCTGAACCCTCAGGTTAAAATCAGTGATAGCAGGGATAAGAACGGTGACGGAAAAACTGATGCTACAACAAGAACAATATATACTCATTTAGATTTAACCGAAATTGGGATGAACAGGTTTATAGCTACGCAGTCTTTTCCCCCTGTTTCAGGAACATTCCCCGGAACAAACATCACGTATACTGCGTCCATATCCAGACCTTATGTAACTGTAAGAACTAATATACTTAGAGCAAACTTTACAATCTACGTATCAACCAGTGAAAACAACCAATATGTAATTCCTGTCAGTCCTTATTTAACCTATGATCTCTCTTATATTTACCTTTCAGATATCAGAGCATATTTAATAAATTTTCCTGAAATTATAAATAATCTTAATATACCGCAGATGGTCAAGGACATGATTATAAACCAATATAATTCAATGAACCTTATCATATACCCGGGAAAAATCATCAATGAAGCAAATTATCTCGTGCCTGCATATCTAAATTTATGGATTTCAGACTTTATTATTGGATCTCAGTGTATGGACAGAGTATTGAGACTGAGCCTGGGAGTGGAAGTAAATGCCGAACCGCCATATTTCAACTGTCAGTGGCTAAAAAGAGGACCGTGGATGCTAAGCCTCAGGTTCTATTCCGGAGTTGAAACTACATTAAGAAAGCTAAAAATATGGGATGTTGAAGATGGATGGGAGAATGATATAAATATTTTCATGAATAAAGGTACATGGACGGGACAAATCGATTATCCAAACCCGGCTTCAGTAACAACATATTTTATAATTGGTGTTTTCAGCTCACCATTTGGTGAATATGTCAGAAAGTGGAGCCTTGGTTTCAATACAGCTACTTACATGACATGGTTCCAGGCCAATTATAGAGGAGGTCTAAACTGATTATGAAAAAGACTAAATATTTATTAATGATTTGTATATTTATTTTTAATTCGTTTTATACAAATAATATTCTCTCACAAGGTGATGTGACATTAAATATACCTGTAACAAGTATTAACGAAACGATTGCTACACTTTTAGATACAAAAGGGCTGAATATTGCAAGATACACGGGAAATACATTTGGTGTAACTTCATTTCACGTCCAGGCAAATTCCGCTTACATCACCTTTGATGAACTCACACAGACTGGATATTTGCATTTAAACATTACCGGTAGTGCTAATCTTAATCTTATACTATTCAGCTTTGAATTAAGCGCCACAGCCAGTATAACATTAATAGGCAGTGTAGCTCTTGAGACTTATGTTGATGGGTACAAGTTAACATTAACGCCTACTGGGTTCAGAGATTTTGTCTGGACTGGGGTCGAATGGTTTGATGATTTGGTTTCTAACCTCACTTTTGCGGGTTATTTATCTTCATTACCCGAGGTATCTTTTGTTTCTTATACTCCCCTGCTTCCAAATATTGCAAGCCAATATTTCACAACCAGCACTCCGAATATGCACATTAACAATGATGGTATAGATCTTTATCTGAATGTTAACGAAGGCTATCTTGCTTACGATAATGTTAACTATACCAAAAACCACAGTTACAGATACCTGGAAGGCGGAATGGATTACGTTATTCAGCCGGGTGGAAACATGACTTTTACCCACGGTTCAAACGGCGTGAACCTGACTGATGGTTTCACCGTCGAAGAAGGGGGGATATTCTCAACTGTGTTCGATCCGAATCTGGATAGTGAAGGTGATAACCCGATGTATACTGCCATGAATAACGCGGGTAAAAACCTCTATGTTCTTGATACAGCAAAACCGGAGAACATCGGTAAGCCAAAGAACGTACCGCTTAAGTATGAGCTGCACCAGAATTACCCGAACCCGTTCAATCCAAGTACAACCATTAAGTACGACCTCAAAAATGACGGCAAAGTAAGCCTCGTAATTTACGATATCATTGGAAGGGAAGTAATTAAACTTGTTGACTGGAATGAAGAAGCCGGCTACAAATCGGTCAGCTGGGATGGAAGGAACAGTACCGGCAGCCAGATCTCAAGCGGAGTTTACTTCTATACATTAAGAACCGGTGACTTTGTTAAAACTGTAAAAATGGTATTTGTAAAATAAAAATGAAAATGAAAAAAATAATCTTAAATTTTATCATTTCATTGATATGTTTCCTCATCCCCGCCTCCTTAATTTCAGGAGGCGGGGATTTGCCAAAGGTGAATGAAAAATACCTTAAATGGCAGTCTCCTTCATTTTTCAGGGGATTCAACGTACTCAATGAAAATCCTAAAACCCAGGAAGATTTCTATTTCCTCAAATCCACCGGCGCCAGTGTTGCCGTTCTCGGTTCTTTCGGCTGGCGGCAAAGAGAGGCTCCGTATTCTATAATACAGGCAAACATTGATGAAACCGATATGCTGGTAAACTTCTGCAGAAATGCGAACCTTCATTATGTTATTGCCGTCAGGCAGGGTCCCGGCAGAACCGATGTTTACAAAGAGACAAATCAGCTTGGACCCATTTCAACTATATGGACAAACAACACAGAAAAACAGCTCTATACAGATATGCTTAAAGATATGGCTCAAAGATATCTTGGCGACCCCTTGTTTGCCGGTTTGAATATGATAGTTGAGCCAAACCCGATATGGTATAATCCTATCTGCCTGATAGACCCGCCTACACTCAGATTATGCCTCCAGCAGGATGGAATCAACCTTAAAGCACTTTTCGAGCAGTTTGCTGCAGGAGTAAGGACTGTCGATCCGATGCTGCCCTTAATAGCGGGGAACGTTCAGTTCTGCCACCCCGAATACTTCGAGATCATTGAAGCAGTTAACGATCCGTACATAATTTACGACTTCCATAATTATGTACCACGAGATTATTCTCACCACGACCAGCAGAACACAAGAAGCTACCCCGGAAATTATTTTTACTATCCTTATATCTGGCAGGGTGAACAGTATCATGATAAAGCTTTTTTTGAAAATTATGTCTTCAGACATATTCAGAACTTTCAGAATCAGACAGGCGCGCCGGTTATGATGGGAGAATTCGGTTTAATGCTTCCGCAAACAGGCGGCACAGATTACCTCAGAGATATGGCTGATATAGCAATAACCCGCGGCTGGCATTTTGCGCTTTGGGATTTCAGACGCTCAGATATATCCTGGAACTATGAACTTATGGGTGAACCTTACTGGAACACAGTACTTAATATGTTCAATGGTAATACTTCAGATCTTTTCCTGTATAATATTACTGTAAACTCCGGTCAAAACCGTTACTACCAGGCTTCTAATTCTATCTCGGCCATGAATTTCGTAATAGAACCAAACGGAACTGTTGTTTTTGATTCACCAACTGTAAATCTTAACGAGGGGTTTGATTCCAAACTCAACAGCAGTTTTACATGCCTGCCTCAGTATGATGAAAATACTTCAAAAGTAAAAGTGGTAAACAAAACTTCTCCAACCAAAATCCCGGTTGAAAGTACGCTTCCTTTAAGCTATTCACTCTCTCAAAACTATCCCAATCCTTTTAATCCCTCAACGTTGATACACTATGCCTTAAAGGAAAATGTTAATGTAAAGATTACAGTTTATGATATTCTTGGCAGGGTTATCAAAACACTTGTAAATGAATACCAGGATGCAGGATTCAGGTCAGTTCTTTGGAGCGGAACCAATAATTCAGGTTCTGAAGTCGCCTCCGGTATCTACATATATAAAATAGAAGCCGGTAACTTTGTGGATTCCAAAAAAATGCTGTTGATTAAATAAAAACAGACCTCTGTTTATGTTTCCTCTTCCCCGCTGCCCTCAGAGGGGAACCAGGATAAACTGAACAAACACAAACCCCGCTTAAAGCGGGGTTTGTTATTATTGCATTGAAATGAGTCTCATAATTTATCAATTTATAAATCATAAACTCAAAACACAATATTACTAATTACAGAAAAATAATTCTCATTTCAGCACTGATCTTTTCATTATTCAGCGCTGCATTGCTGTTGATTTCATTGTATCTTAACGGCTGGAATTTTATTTATGTTATTGATGACCCCTATATTCATATGGCAATTGCAAAGAATTTTGTAACCTCCGGTAACTGGGCCGTCAACTCACAGGTATTTACTTCGGCAACTTCATCGCCGCTATGGACTCTCTTGATCTCTCTTTCTTACTTTATCACGGGTGTTAATACTGCTGATCCCTTAGTTCTCAATTTCGTTTTTTCCATACTTTCGCTTGCTGCAGCAGTTCACATACTGAAATATTTTAAAGCCGAAAGATATATTTATTATGTTATAATTATCTTTATTTTTTCATCACCACTTCCTGCGCTCGTTTTTACGGGAATGGAGCATCCCGCGCAGATATGGCTCAGTCTGCTATTCATATTCTACGTTTCAATTTATACCACCGGCAAAAATGAAAAGAAGAGTCTTTTTGTGATTTTATTAATCATTTCAATGCTTCTTACGGCATTAAGATATGAAGATCTTTTCCTTGTCTTTTCAGCCTCCTTCTTTTTGGCTGCCAGAAGAAAATACCTGCTAGCAATGCTGTTATTACTTGCGGGTTTTATTCCCGTGATAGTTTATGGTATTATCTCAGTGGATAATGGTTCAATGTTTCTCCCCTCCTCCATTCTGGTAAAAAGCCGCGTAGGTGAGCTAACCGCCGTTGAAGTTCTGAAGATACCTTACCGCGCTGTTAAACGAATGCTGGAACCCGATATCGTTTTTCTTTTACCGCCAATTGTTCTGGTAATATTCAATAACTACCGATCAAAGCTAAAAGAACTTGAAACAAATCAGGTAATGGCAGGCATCTTTATTTTTACCTACCTGCTGCATATGTGCTTCGCGCAAACAGGATGGTTTTTCAGGTATGAGGCGTATCTTGTTTCAATTGGAATAATTGTTTTATGGATAAATATTTATCCCGCATTTGTATCGGGATCAAATGATGAAAGTAATTTTTCTGCAATTAAGAAGAAATTTCCTGTTATCAGCAGGATCATTCTTGCCGTATTAATTCTATCAGCGTGCGGAAGGTCGGTATCTTCATTTCTTGTGCCGCAATCATCAAACAACATATATAACCAGCATTACCAAATGGCTGCCTTTGTAAATACACTTCCTGCAGGAACAACAATTGCCGCTAATGATATAGGTATGTTGAATTTTTATACACGGAATAAAATAGTTGACCTGTGGGGACTTGCAGATACTGATGCGGCAGCTTATAAGCTTAAAGGGAATTACACCACTTCTGCAATTGAAAATATTACCCGCCAAAAAGGTGTTGAGCTCGCCATCATATACACTGACTGGTTCAGCCAGTTTGGAGGAGTGCCAAAAGACTGGCAGCAGCTTGGTTCATGGAGCATGACACGATTGAACATCGTTTGCGGAAATGAAAAAGTATCGTTCTATTCACTTAACAAAGAACGGGAAAAAGATTACAAAACCCTGCTTGATAAATTCTCCGCTTCGCTGCCCGGTTC
>CAZQYL010000115.1:0-7755 GCA_964597425.1 uncultured Ignavibacteriales bacterium
CAATTGTATCAGCAATAGAGCTTGTTATAAGCTCAATTGATTTAACAGCATCATCATTTGCGGGAACCGGGTAATCGATAAGATCAGGATCGCAATTAGTATCAACTATAGCGTAAATAGGTATACCTAATTTTCTGGCTTCATCAACTGCGATATGCTCTTTTTTAACATCAATTAAGAATATAGCGCCCGGGAGCTTATTCATGCTTACAATACCGCCAAGAACTTTTTCGAGCTTATCTTTCTCTCTTGAAAGCATAAGTCTCTCTTTTTTCTGGTAGTTATTGATAGTGCCGTCAGCTTCCATCTTAACGATGTTGTTGTATCTTTTTATGCTTTTACGGATAGTAACAAAGTTTGTTAACATACCTCCGAGCCATCTTTCGGTCACGTACGGCATTCCGCAGCGTGCTGCTTCCTGCTTAACTACTTCTTTAGCCTGTTTCTTGGTACCGACAAACATGATAGTTTTGCCTTCGCCAATTACCCTTGAAATGGAATTCTGGGCATCCTGAAGAAGCTCGTGTGTTTTTTTGAGGTCTATAATATGGATCCCGTTACGTTCCATGAAGATATACTTCTTCATTTTGGGGTTCCAGCGGCGGGTTAAATGCCCGAAATGGGCGCCTGATAACAACAGGTCTTCTATTGAAACATTTCTCATGATTTTCTCCTTTTGTTTTCTGTCCTAACTTAGCCGGGACACTTCTGCTTCCTTCACTTCCTGCCTAAACATCCTTTGCTTTAAAGGACACAAGTCGGGCCGGATCCGGAAACATGTTTATTGGTTTATTATTAATAACCCGCAACAAATTCATTATGAATTAACTGCGGGAAAATTTCAATTCTGTAGAAACAAACTTCTGTAAAACGTAAAAAATATCTTTTAACGTTTTGAGAACTGGAAGCGTTTTCTTGCTTTAGGCTGACCGGGTTTCTTTCTTTCAACCATACGTGAATCCCTGGTTAAAAGTCCGTCTTTTTTCAGTGCGGGTCTGACGCTTGCATCGTACTTTAATATAGCACGCGCAACGCCTAACCTTATAGCACCTATCTGACCTGAGACTCCGCCGCCGTTAACATTTACTTTTACATCAAATCTTCCAACAAGATCCGCAGTATATAACGGTTCAAGAGCTTCTTTTAATAAGGAATCCTTACCAAAGAAATCTTTCCCTGTTTTAGTGTTGATCTGAACATTGCCGGTGCCTTCTGTTAAGTAAACACGGGCTGTTGAGCATTTTCTTCTGCCTGTAGCTAAATGATATGTAACTGCCATTTATATTGTTTTATATATTTTTTACAATCGGGTTCTGTGCAGCATGCGGGTGAGCTTCTCCTGCATATACTTTAAGCTTGGTAATCAGCTTGTTCCCCAGTTTTGTTTTGGGAAGCATACCTTTTACTGCTTTGGTAATTACTTTATCGGGATGGGAAGCGATAAGCTCTTTAAAAGTCTTTATCTTCTGTCCGCCCGGATACAAAGAATGGTGTTTGTATTCTTTAAGTGATTCCCTTTTACCTGTCAAACGGACCTTTTCTGCATTGATGACAATTACAAAATCGCCGGTATCAACATTTGGGGTAAACCTGGGGTTATTTTTGCCCCAAATTATTTTTGCTACTTCTGAAGCAAACCTGCCAAGAGTTTTGCCGTTGGCATCAACAACATACCATTTCTTGTTAACCTCGTCATTATGTGTAAAATGCGTGGCTTTTAATGATTTTTCTATCGCTTTTTTCATTGTATTTTCCTAAAAAGAATACAAAAATAGCACTTTTTTCAATTAATGTCAATGTAAGGAGTAATGTATAAGGAACAAATTGCCAAAATTTATATTGAATATATATCAATGAATATACCTAATTTTGTATAAAACAAATAAATAATTATGAAAACTACCATAATCCTGCTGTTTTTAGTCCAATTCTCGGTTTTTTCGCAAAATGATGAACAGGTTATCAAAAATCTGAATTCTTACGCAGATAGTGTCGAGAATCTTATAAAAAATACAACGGGCGCACCGGGCGAAGTTTATAGTATGTCAATAAGTACAATTCGGAATGTCAGGGCCATAGGCGTTCAGGAGACAAAGATCACATACTTTTTCTTCCAGAAAGATGACTCGGTTTATGAAGATAGTGATGGCACAGCTTATTTCATTCCGCGGTATAATCCCCCGCTAATGGTCATGGTTGAGTATAATATATCCAACAGTCAGAGAGTTGTTGCCAAATACTATATTACCGGAGAAAATGATCTTTACAACATAAATTCAAAAGGCGCATACGGCAATTCGAGCCGTTCATTCTGGTTTGGCAATAACGACCTGAAAAGATTCGAAGAAAGAAGCGCCAGGGATGAAATGGGAGTTATGAGCGAGACCGGAAAATTTTCGAAAGAGATATACAATGAAGGTATGAACATTCTGGATAACATAAGAGATTACAAAAAGCTGTATTATGATGTACATGCTATAGATCATAAAGATAAGTAACCCGCAAACTATTTCCAGTAGTCACTCATAAGTTCACTCACCCAGTAAGGCTGGGTTACTTCTTCACGGGGCAGAAACTCTTTAATAACCGGTTTAATATCAAGTACCGGTGTATTATCAATTGCATCGAGTCCCTGAACGACCAGAATATTACCTGAAGCACTAACTATTTTAACAATTGTGTGCCCTAAATGATTTGGTCTATCCTTGGCACGCATAGCAAATATCCCTACTTCTGGCCACTCCTTATTATCCCGTGGATGCCTGACACTTTTGTTTACTTTGCTGCTATCGGCTTTATCAAAATAAAAAATGATCTCAGCATGAGAGAACTCAGCAAGACCTTTCAATGCATCACCGGAGAACTCGTTTGTTAATTGGATTTCAGATATAACATTACCCCAGAAATCATCGGTAATTTCTTTTCGTGAATTTTTCACAAACCCTATCGGTAAGACCTCTATTTTCAATTATCAATTCCCCTCTTTCCTGTTATGGGTATCATAAAAAAAGCCGAATTAACCGGCTTAAACTTTTTCAGAAAATGAAATATGCGCACAATCTACATTACTTATATTGTGCATGGTCCTTCATTATAAATTTGATCTCTTTAGCCTTAACAAATGAATTAAGTTTAGCAAGTTCATAAACATCAATATTCTTGAAAGCCATACCGATGAGTCCGCCAATTACCGCGCAGGGCACGGTGAATATTCCGAGTACACCCAACGTAGCATCTTTGGGCAGGAATTTTATTTTCTTCTTTCCCCAAAGCTGGTAAACCAAAAAGCCACCGACAAAACCCAATCCAGCGCCAAATGCAGCCCCGGTTTTCCAGTACTTGCCGTTATCGAATCTTATGCGCGCAATTTTATCGGTATTAACAATTTTATATGCACCGGTATCTGATACCAGCAGTAAGTTCTGGTGTATGCCAATAAGTCTTGTCCTCGGCATTCCGCTGCCATTTTTATACACAATACTGCAAGGATCAGTCTGTGAAAATGATACAGAAAGCAGCATCATTAATCCGAAAATTGCAAAAAGAAGTTTTTTCAATAGAAATCAATTATAATTATTGTAAATATAGTTAAAAACTTACAACAATTACAATAATTAAAAAGGAGTAGATAAAAATCAATTTAAAAATTTATAATTCGATGTATCGATTGCTTAATGTTCATCAGGATTTACTAACTGAAACCAATTCCCATCCGGGTCAGTAAAGGTTAAACACCTGTCGGAACCATCAGTACCTTTGAACATTAATCCCCTTGCCAAAAGTTCAGCCCCGGTTTTATCCAGATCATTTGTATAAAGTACAAAGCCCGCTCGAGCTGACTGGTAGTTTGCCGCAGGCTCAGCAGGTTTGCCCGGTCTTAGCAGTATTACATAACTCCCCGATTTAAGCCAAACGAATTTATCCTGCTGAACAGTTTCAAGCTCAAACCCCAGAACATCAATATAAAAATCCTTTGAAACCAGAGGGTCATTTACAAATACTTCTATGTGTCCGAATTTGCATTCCATAATAATATAAATTTAAATTAACTTTCTTTAACAAGCGCCTGCAAAGCATTTTCTTCGATTGCAATTCTTCGCTTAAGTAATAACAGGTTCACAACTGAAAATATTACCGCAGTATAGAAACAGGAGAACATTAAAGGGATCACAGCCAGTTCAGTAATCACAGCTATATAGTTAGGATGCTTAAAAAATTTATATGGTCCATATTGTACTAATTTGCTTCCGGGTACTATAATTATCCTGGTATTCCACAAACTGCCAAGAGAAGTAATTGCCCAGTATCTTAAACACTGAGCTAAAACGAATAACACAAGAAATACTACCCAGAATTCATTTAACGTATGTTTGAAATAAAAGTATTCTGCAATTAATGAAATAAAAAACATAGTGTGCATTATTACTATTACAGAATATCCACGCTTATCATATTCAGTACCACCTGCGGCAAGACTTTTCTTCTCGTTCCTTTTGGCAATAACAAGCTCAACCAGCCTTTGAAGTATTACAAACCCGATTATTACATAAAAGAGCATATCAGGAAGTTTTAAATAGTACTAATTCAGAACTGAATCCGGGTCCAAGTGATGATAATAGCCCATACTCACCTGCTTTTACTTTCTTGATATTTTTCAGGAACTCATCCAATACATATATTACGCTTGGAGATGACATGTTACCATGTTCTTTTAAGATCTTTCTTGAAATGTTGAGTGTTCCGCTTTTCACGCCTAATGAATCTTCATAAGCATTTATCACTTTTAATCCGCCGGGATGTGTGATATAATGTTTAATATCTTCAATACCCAGATCGTGCATTGAAAGCAATTCTGTGATATTGGGTTTAACATTCTCTTTAACAATTGTTGGTATATCCCTGCTGAATACCACGCTGAAACCAGTTTCAACAATATCCCAGCCCATCACATCAAGGGAGTTATCATAAATAGTGGATAGTGAAGCTATCAGTTCGGGGCACTTTTCATTTGCCGAAAGCTCATTTTCATCACCGGCAATCAAAGCGCATGCACAGCCATCACCAAATAGCGAAGCTGCTACAATATTACTTTTCGAAAGATCATCCTTCTGGAAAGTAAGGCTGCAAAGCTCGACAGCAACAACAAGCACATTTTCCTTTGGGTACGCTCTCGCTATATCCATAGCCCGGCTTATGCCGGCAGCGCCTCCGGCGCAGCCGAGTCCCCACAGGGGAAGGCGTTTTATGTGAGCGTTAAATCCAAGTTCATTAAATAAGCGGGCATCTAAGGTTGGAGTCATAACTCCCGTACTTGTAACATAAATAATATTATCAATTTTAGCGGGAGTGATATTAACACCTGCCAAACACTCAACAATTGCCTGTTTGGCAAGTTCTAAAGAGACTTCACTGAATATGTCGCTCCGCTCCTTAAAAGTATGTTCTTTAGCAAGCCACTCAGGCTCAACTGAAATATGCCTTTGGGTGATTTCGGAGTTATCAAATACACTTATCAGCCTTTCTATATCTATATCAGAACCTGAAAAGAGATTATAAGTAAAATTCTTTATTTCGTTCTGAGGCAGTATGTATGGCGCATCAGCAGTGGCTGTAGAAATTATTTTAGGCATTAAGTAACTTTAAGTTTGCAGTATTTATATAGATAACAATTCGTACATTGAAACAGTTCTGAATCTGATAGCTAAATAAAAATAAAGACACGCTTTTTAAAGGCGTGTCTTTAAATGAATATGGTTTCTAGAATTCTTTTTAGAAATAAAACTTGATAACAGTCTGGAATTCATCATCCTTGAAATCTGTGAAGTTAGTTGGTTCGGGGTCACCCTTGCCGTTGCGCACGAGGCGGAAGATACTTTCCACTTCAAGTCCGCTTAAAGGATAGAACACTGCGCCAAAGCTGTAACGCTGGCGTTCGGTTTCGCTGTTCTTCAGGCCGAGTGCGTTATCATAGTTTTCGTACTGAACCTTCAGCTCAACACCTTTGGAAATCCTGATATCAATTTCACCGAAGATAGTGCGGAAATCTGAGCGGGTAGCTGAAGAATCCCTGATATCAAGCCTGTTATAAGCAAGCTCACCGATAATTGCGACTCTTTCAAATAAGCCGATGGATAAGAATCCAGCTGCCATCTGGCGAAGAGCGTTGATATTATTTGTTGGGTCATATTTAAACGGATTGCTTAAGAATGAACCGCCGATACCGAATGTGTATTTAGTTTTTTTACTAGCCCAGCGGAAATCACCCGAAACAGTAACCTGTTTCTGGTTATCAAAATCAAAGCTGTTGTTGCGCTGGTTGTTTATGTTTACACTTGAACCGTTTGAAAATCCCGCTGATAGTGTGAAGAAACTGGGAGCTATACCTACCTCTATTCCCGCATCACTAGCGTAGGGAGTGTACATATCGTTAAATATCCTGTTGTATGCTCTGTGTTCCGGTATCTTTACTCCAAAGTTAGGAATAAACCTGCCTGCTTTGAAATATAACCCTGCGGGTAGATTTGATACCATACCGTAGATTTCGTACTTAGTTGGCAGCGGATTTGGACCGTATGTATTTGGTATATACAAGCCCGGTGCTACCATTAAATTGATATACTTATTCAACTGGGCATTTACATACAAGTCACCCTGCATCTGGAAAAATGAATTGAAGTTCGGATTTCCTTCGCCGGTCTGGTCATCAATGAATACCATCCTCATATCTGAACCCATTGAAATGCTCTTTGTAAGCTGCGGATCGATTTCAGTTGTTTTGTTTGCCTTTTCCCAGAATTTGAAATACAGGTTATCTTTGCCGTATTTCACGCCGTAAAGATTCCTCATTCCACCGCCGGTTGGATTAACATGGCAGCTCTGGCATTTTTCACCCGTATAAGCCGCAAACTTAGGATAAGAATACAAAGCGGATGTTAAAACGAAGAATAATACGAAAATTCCTGAAGCAAAACGAAATTTTGTTTTCATTGTTTGATGTTTTGTTTAAAAATAGTTAATTAGTTGCTCAATATCTTTATTTTTTTATAAAAATGCAAATAAGATATAATTACAGCAAATACCATTTATTATAAACGGATTTTAAAGTATTTTTGCTTCGAAGGTCCGAAGGACTCTTTGAAAGAGCCCATTTTGGGGACTTAACGAAACACTTTTAATGAAAGAATACTTCAAGTTAGTAAAGCTGTTAAAACCCTACAGACACCTGTTAGTGTTATCGTTTGTATTAATAATAATTTACTCGGCATGTAATGCCGCCTCTATTTACCTATCAATACCCCTGCTTAAGACACTTTTTACCGGCACTCCAACCGATCTTTCAGTTCTGCCCTCGCAGAATTTCTTCGATGCATTAAGGCAATCAGTTGATAAGTGGATATTTGCCGGCGGCGATAAATACAGCGCACTGGTAAAAGTCTGCTTACTGCTCTTTTCAGCTTACCTGCTAAAGAACATTTTCGCATTCATGCAGGGAATATTGACGCAGTACGTGGAAAAATCATTGATTACTGATCTAAGGCGCAGGATGTTCGAGAAGTTCAATTCCCTTTCGCTCAAATACTTTAATGAAAGACGCTCAGGTGATATAGTATCCCGTTTTATAACTGATGTCAATACGATACAGAATACTGTATCGGTTACGTTCACAGACCTGATAAAGCAGCCGGTGCTTATAATAACTTTCCTTACAATGGCATTCCTTATAAGCTGGAAGCTTACCCTTATTTCAATGATAAC
>CAZQYL010000116.1:0-7731 GCA_964597425.1 uncultured Ignavibacteriales bacterium
CGGTATCAGTATCTGATAACATAGCAGGACACAAGATCACCGGTCAGAACAGCTTTATATTTGGGGAATGGTAGTATCGAGAAGTCAAAAGGCAGAAATGAAAAGTCAAAAAAAGTTATCGCGCAAAGAAACAACTGCCGGGTAAACACAGTCTCGTCATATATTTAAAGTTTCAGGCTGTAAAAGTAATAAAGTTTAAATTTATTCCGCAGGGATACTAATTAGTCAGTCATTAGCCTGGCTAAGCCAAGTGGTGGTTTGGTATCCTTGCGGAAATTTTATTTATCTCTAAGTCTGTCATGATCCATTTTCAGCAGGCGGTCAAGATCCCCATACTTCGCAAGATAATCTTCATAACTTCTGTTTATCACTTCATGTGCTTCTTCCCTGCCGTACACGTGGGTAATCTCGCAATTCCTGTGCTCAGCACCGGGGGCATCTTTGTAAGTTAAGAAGTAATGTTTTAATCTTTCAGTTAATGTTATCGGGGCATCTGTGATATCTATCCAGTGACCGAAAATTCCATCACCTTCCATTACAGCAATAATTTTATCATCTGCCTCATTACCGTCTATCATTCTAAGTCCGCCTATTGGAACAGCCTTAAGAAATATATCACTGTGTGTAATTTCCTTTTCGGTAAGCACACAAATATCCAGCGGGTCACCATCTCCTTTAATGCCGGACCTACCGGTTTTTTCCATGCAGAATTCGGCTGTTCTTGTGCCGCAAAGTGTTTGCGGTACAAATCCGTACGGTGTTGGACAAATATTACTGTACTTCTGGGGTCTGTCGACCTTCAGATACCCGCTGTTCTTTTCTATCTCATACTTAACAGTATCAGTCGGTACTATTTCAACATATGTATTCACAACCGAAGGTATATTGTTACCTATAGGCACTCCGTGCCAGGGATGCGATTTAAGCACGAGTCTTATCTGTGCCCATATTTCCTGTAAATTATCTATATCCATTTTCTTTCATTCCTTGTTTTGCCTATGGTGTGAAGGCGGGAATCCTTTTATTTTAGATTTTTTAAAACTAAGTGCCTAAGTGGTGAAAATCTTCTAAACTTCAAACATTAATCCATCGTATGCAAATTCAATATTAGCAGGAAGCTTGCTGCTTGCTTCTGCATGTACAATATCGTGTGTCATATGAGTAAAGTATGTGTGCCCGGCATTTATCCTTTGCGATACTGCGATTGCTTCATCAACGGAATAGTGCGTTTCATGTTTACGGTATCTCAGGGCATCAATTATCAATACTTTCAATCCTTCCAGTTTCCGGAATTCTGACTCAGGGATAAAGTTACAATCTGTTAAATATGCAAAGTCACCTATGCGGAAACCGTAAACGGTTGTAGGTCCGTGTTTATATTCTATTGGTGTTACATTTTGTCCCAAAACATCAAAGGGATTCAAGTCAATTTCATGCAGGTTTACAAGAGGTATACCGCCGCCTTTATAGGTATTTTCATCAAAGATATAACTGAACGCCTGCCTTAACTTACCGGCAGTTTCAGTGTTTGCATAAAGCTCAACATGTTTTCTGTGAAGCTGATTTATCTGGCGGATATCATCAAGTCCCATTATATGATCGATATGATAATGCGTATATAACACTGCATCTATATCGGTAATATCATTCACCAGCATTTGCTGGCGGAAATCAGGTGATGTATCTATTAAAATTCTTAAAGGCTTATCGTTTATGTTAACATCTGTTTCAATATATACAGATACTCTTAATCTCTTATCTTTGGGATCTTTTGAAGTACATGCGGGACACTTACACCCAACAATAGGAACTCCCTGTGAGGTACCGCTCCCAAGAACTGTTACTTTCATTCATGCTCCCCGTTCATCGTTTCCCTTTGGTTACTCACTCTCGGCGGTTTCTGTTACTTCTTCGTTTTGGGAGAGTTTTCTTGAGCTTTCCTTTTCAATTATCTCCCTTACATTAGGCTTCACAAAAATATCATCAATGCCTATTTCCTTAAGGCTCTTTGCAACAATAATTATCCTGCGCTCAACTTCGTTACGTGAGTTTACAACAAGCAGCCTTGATTCTTTTAAAATGCAGTAGCCGCCGGCAAAGTTACCTTTTTCGTAGCGGACTTTAAAACCAAGCCTGTCTGCAACATCTTCAAGCTCGGCAAGCATTTGTTTTAATTCAGGATCAACCGGCTTTTTTTTCTTCATTGGTATCTTTGATCTTCCTTAGTGGCTTAAAAATAACTATCGGGATAATTGTATAGTAACAGAGCATTGCAATTACCGGCACTCCGCGGAACGCGCCGATCCTTTCACCAAAAAGCTTTAACAGCTCATCATGGTTGGGAGGGCCCTGCTGGAAAAGTATCATAAACCTGATATCCAGGTAATTGGTATAAACTTCAACGGGTACGAACATAAAAAAGAGTATCGCGCTCATCAAAAGCCAGCCATTCTCTTTCATTTTAAGTTTTGTTGTCGCAATAAACCATATTGCTGAAACCAATACGATAAAATAACTTATCACCACAACAAGCGATGCGTTTGAAAGCATCTGGAAAAGCGTATTTTCCCTGTCAGGTGGAATTGATGTGCGGAAATCGAACTGGTCATAATCCAGCAGTTCGTTGCCAATTAACGTTCTGACATTAATACCGCCAAGCCAGAATATACCGGCTATTACAAGTAACGTTAATGCAATTTTGTTTGATCTTGATTCGAGAAGTTGTGTCATTATTTACAAAAATATCATTATTTAAAGATAAAATATACAGAAAAGGAAATTACCTGATTCAGCCAAATAATCCTTTAAAAAAGCCCGTTTTCAGTTTTTTTGCTTCGGTTTGGACTAATTCAGAACTATCACTTTGCAGTTTCTTAATAATCTCTTTCTTTAATCCTTTGTTCTTGGCAAGTGCGATCCTTACACTTTCATTTACATCTGCAGTCAGTTCTTTCTGCAGATCAACCGGTAAATTGTACCCGAATTCCGCAGTGTTAATTCTGATTTCAACCGGATGTGAACTTAATCCTAATTTCAGGTTATCGTAGAAATACTTATGAATTTTGGTAATATCCATATTGAAGCTTATCTCTTCGTTGTTCTTTGCACTTAGAAAAGATCTAAGCCAGTAAAGAAATGCAGGAGTAACAAACGGTTTTTCAAAATACTCCCTTATGAAATTCTCAAAATGTTTACTGAAAACATTTAATGCTGTAACATTAAGAAAGTAATCAATAGAACCTTTTATTTCTGCTTCGCTGAGATCAAGCAAAACAAACAGAGGCTGAACTTCTTTATCCGGGTGCAGCTTCATCCATATTGCATCGGGAAGATAATTTTCATTATCGCAATATTTACATTTGATCTTTCGGTCGGTATCGTCAGATAACTCAAGCCCCGCTCCGCAGGTCATACATTTAAACACTAGCAATGATTCCTTATCAGTATTTTTCTCTGAGTGATCTTTTCCAAATGAATCATTCAGTACGCCAACTGCTTTTGGGTGGAACTCCCTCAGTACTGCATCTGCTGCCCTTACGGGCATTTTATGGCTGCAGTTAGGGCATGAAAAAGCTCTCCCTGAGCTAATTGCACTCATTGCTGACTCTTCATCAATTACTGTAAAACATTCTTCACAATATGGCTGCCCCGATGAATATACAAGTTTATACGCTCCGGAGCCTCCCATCTGTTCAATTCCGCCTGAAAGGAAACCGTTCATATATTTTTCTTTATGCATGATACCGAACATCTTCTCATTGATAACCGATGAAACACTTACGTTCTTTCCGCAATTCTGACATGTATCAATATCTGTTATACCCGAAATTGCAATATTATTATTGCAACCGGGGCAAACTAACTGTAACTTGAAGACCGATGTTTTCAGCATTAATAGAATACCGTTCCTTCTTTTAAATATTTAGGATTGAATTCTCTCAGGTCAGTACCTGATTCTAAAACCGATTTCAAATTGGCAAAGAAAAATGTCCATCCTATCTGGCAGCTCATGTGTGTACCAACCTTATTTCTTTCATCAGTCGGGATCCCGTATTGACGCAAAGATACAATACAATCTTTACCTGATTTTCTGAATTTAACATCGCACTTTCCGCCGGCAAAAGTGAAACTGAAAAGTGAATTTTTCCTCACGGCAAGTACTTTACCGCGTTCCATTGTATCCATGACCCACATGAATGCATACTCTCCGCCTGCTTTAAGCTCAACTTTGGCTCCTGTTAAGAACCATTTACACAATAACTTCGGCTCAGTCCACATTTTAAACAGCTTCTCAGGGGAGCCTTTAAAAGCCGCCTGCATTGTGAATTCTTTCCAGTTGTATTTGAATTTTTTAGCCATAAATATTAATTAGATTTGATTGTTTTTTCGTAATTTATTTCAGCGAACATATCTTCAAGCCAGAATTTTATTCCGAAGTGATTTTTTTGATTCAGGTCCATCTTATCAATAAATTTTTTTGATTCATATTCTCTAACCGATTTTTCAGTTGATAGCTTAATATTGATGAGTGATACTGTAAGTTTCAGGAATCCAATAATCGACTGTTTATAATCTGATGAAATTTGTACTTCTTTTACCAGCGATTTCCTGAAATATTCAGCCTGTTCACGGGTTTCTTCGTAATATCCAAGCTGATAATTCAGCTGTATCTGCATTATCTTCACCTGTACCCTCATTATCTGCAGCGGGAAGTTAACTCTGGATATCAGGGCAAGCGCCTCTTTTAGCTTACCTGTACAATGATAAATAAACGCATTTGAAAAATTAATGCAATTATCTGTTTGATCTGCCGGCAGAAGCTTTGTAAAATCATTTATGAATTTCTCTGCAAGAGCTTTATCACCATACCTCATAAATACTTTAATGTAATTTATAAAATCAGGATACAGCAGCTCTCCCAGAAATACCATGTTATTATGGTATGAATGCTTAAAGAGGTCATAACACTCTTTAACAAATTTCCTGTCAGAATTGATATTGAACTGATCCATGCAGTACCCGAAAATATACATAAGTGTATAATATGCTTCTTCACTTGTAAGCTTATCAAAATTCTTAATGAATTGTTCTTTGAGGATATAATAATATTCTGTTTTTCTTTTGACGGTTAAAAGAATTATGTACCTGTAAATATTTATAACGGGATTTGATCCTGAATATCTGTTTTCAATATAATTAAATACATCTTCAAACATCTTCAGTTCTGCAGAAGTATTATTTTCTTTACTTATATGAAGCATCAGGGCATAGAATTTGAGCAGGTTTATCAGTGTATAATCATGAAAGCTGTTGAATTCATCCTGGATCATTTCAATGCTGCTGGGTTTTTCCAGCAGCTTTGAAAAGTGTCTTTCGGTAACCAGAAGGTATTCGTTATATAAATGAAATCCGTCCTTGATCTTTACCTGCTCAAATTTCTTTTCGAAATGTGTCACAAAATTCTTATGCAGTGTCATTAACTTGCGGCCGCGCAGCTGCGTAAGCATGTTGTAATCAGCAGAAAATGAAGTTGTGATATTGGATTGCTGCTTCAGGAATTCAAGCCCAAGATTGTACAGGTCTGAAATAATATTTTTGATCTTAAAATAATCAAACTTAGCTGCACCAAAAACTGTTTTATAAATTACTTCTTCGTTCAATTTCAAAGGATCAAACTCCGGGTAGTACTTTTCCAGCTCATTATTCAGCTTTATGATGTTCTTATTCTTGTTAAAATAAGGCGAATTGACAAAATCTCTGAACTTTTTTAACTCAGCAGGCGTAAATGTCTGAAGTAATTTAATGAGTTTGGTGTTTTTCACTTACAAAAATTTCTAAAATGAATACACAAAAATACAGAAAAATGTGTTTAAAAAGGCATTTTTTTCTTTATGCAGGCTCAATTCTTTTCTAAAAACAGGAAAATTTTACTTTTGAACAACGATCCTCATAGATTAAGTTTGCTTCGTCAGGCTATATGATGCATTCAATACTCAAAAAAAATATTATACATCCCCCGAACACTCCATAACACTTCCTGGAGCATCGTATAGCCGACGAATTCAGAAAATTATGGGTTTGGGGGATTAGATTATTTCCATAATATCAAAAAAATGAAAGGATTTACAAAATGAAAAAAACATTTTTACTTTTTATACCGGTATTTTTACTTGCAGTTTTCGCGGCTGCCTGCGGCAACAATGATACAGGAACAGGGTTGTTAGGACAGGGTAACAATAATGTAACTTTTACAATGGGCGTACAGCAGAGTACAAATGGTGTACAGTTTACCTGGCAGCCAAATGTCAGTGTTAGAGTAACCAGCCTTATTTTGGCTACAAACGGCTTTGCAGATACAATTACCGATAACTCAAACCAGCTTTATACAGCAGGTCAGGTATGGGCTTACCCAAATGAATACACGGGTGTTACCACGGGTCAGCAGTGGCAGTTCAGTTTCGCGGGCACAGACTCTCTTAACCAGGCTTATACATCAACGGCTAACTTAACAATTCCATAAATCACAAATTACAACAAAAAACTAAAGGAGAAAAAAATGAAGCTTAAAACAATTTTACTCGCAGTACTCATGGCAGTATCAACAATATCAGTTTATTCACAGCCAACACTTTCACTCGGACTTGAAGGCGGATTAAACCTCGCAAACGTGAGCATAACACCGTCACAGACATCTAATTCAAGAACCGGATTAATAATTGGAGGTGTGCTCGATATCGGGATATCCAGAAACATTGGTGTAACAACAGGTTTAAGATACACAATGAAAGGCTTCCAGGTAACTAATGGAGGCGTTACTTTTACAGATAAATTAAATTACCTTGAGGTACCCGCTTTATTAAAAGTAAAATTTCCTCTTACCGAAGTAAAACCATATCTGGTAGGCGGACCGGTACTTGGCATACGAGTTTCTGCAAGCGAAGAACAAAGCAACGGCACACAGACAGCAGATGTTGATGCATCATCTGCTTATGAAACAATTGACTTTGGCCTATTGTTCGGCGGCGGACTTGATTTCAACATAGCTAACAAAACAGACCTCTTCATTCAGGCAGGTTACGGTTTTGGTCTTTCTAATATATGGAAACAGTCAACGACGGTAACTGTAAAAAACTATGGTATCCAGATAACAGGCGGTGTTAAATTCAAGTTATAATTCAACAAAGTTCCATCCTTCTATACTCAATGACGTTAGTAACCCCGGTACCGGTTGTGCCGGGGTTATTTATTATTTTGTAAAACAAAAAAGGAGAGCTTTTTCGCTCTCCTTTAAATAATAAACTATAGTTTTGAATTTAACTTGTCTTTATGTTTGATGTTTCAGCCTCAGGTGCGCTTTCGGTTGCCGCTGCAATTAACTCACTCTTTGGTTTCTTTAAAATGCCGTAAGGTATCACAACGCAATATCCCGCAACCAATAATATCGGCGCTACAACTGTTGGCAAAAAGCCGTTAACGGAATTTTCAGACATCAGAAAATATCCGATTATCAAAAGCGCTACTCCCAAACCTATTATCATAAAGTTCTCTTTTTCCAACGGAAATGAAAACTCTCTTTTGGGTCCCTTTGATTTGCCTATCTGTGTTTTTTTACTCTTGATTTTTGGCTGCATAATATGGTTTTAACTCTCTGTTTTTATAATGTGTTGATAAATAAACTATTTCAAAGATATGTGTTTGATAAAACAATTTCAATCCTAATTGAAATTAACC
>CAZQYL010000117.1:0-3020 GCA_964597425.1 uncultured Ignavibacteriales bacterium
TGCCTGATACAGGCATAGCGGGACCCGTTGATATAACTTCCCAGGGTGATTTTATAATTGCCTGCGCTTCAAGAAGCGACTCAAGCTGGATCTTCGGTTTCAACAGGAATTCAACAAACTGGGTATGGCGTTACAGGGTCGGGCAAACAAACAATACCGGGGGCGCAACTATCCAGGGAGTAAAAATGTCAGGCAATGATTCGCTTGTAATTGTAAACACATATCTTGGTTTTTACGTATTCAGAACTTATACAGGACAGCTTGTATATTCAGGTTCAGTAAACCCTTCCGCAACCAGCGGAACGCAGTTCCAGCAGGCAATCAGCGGCAACGGCAATTATATCGCAACAATAAATTACAGCGGTATAATGAGGGTTTACCAGTGGAACGGAAGCACTTATAATTTTATGTGGCAGGCAGCAGAAGGCGGATCCTGGATGACAGCGGTAGATATAAGTTATGACGGAACAAAGATAGCCTGCGGCACGCTG
The DNA here is from genome assembly GCA_964597425.1 of uncultured Ignavibacteriales bacterium. GTDB lineage: Bacteria > Bacteroidota > Ignavibacteria > Tepidaquicellales > OLB5 > OLB5. The sequence goes on from CAZQYL010000117.1 coordinate 492, forward strand.
GTATTTGTAAGCGGCGGCGGCTTTGACGGCAGGATAAAGTACTTCAATACTTCAAGCTCAACAGCTGTATGGACCTATCCAAACACGGGCGACCAGGTAACGAGTGTTTCATTTTCCAGGAACGGAAAGATACTTGCCGCCTCTACTTATGGAGATCTCGGCAACAACAACTATGATCTTCTGGTTTTTAAAACAAGTATCCCCGCAGCCGCGCCAATATTCGGGGTATCATCACCAGGTTCGTTTTTCTGGTGCAATGCATCAACTGAAGGAAGTACCGTAATTGCAAGCGGCAAGGCTATTCATGCAAGATCATTTGGCAACGGCGGAGAAGTTTACAATGTTTTCATAGATACTAACGATGTACCGCTTGCCATAGGTAACAATAATATGCCTGCAGCATTCTCGCTGGGGCAGAATTATCCCAACCCGTTTAATCCGGTAACAGAGATAAGTTTCTCAGTACCAGAGGCGAGCTTTGTATCGTTGAAGGTATATGACATGCTTGGAAGAGAAGTGTTGACTCTTGTAAACAGCGAACACTCTGCCGGCAGGTACAGCGCGCAGCTGAATGCAGCAGGTCTAGGTTCAGGGATATATTTTTATACACTCGAAGCCAGAACCGAAAGCGGAAAAACATTTAAAGATTCAAAGAAACTTACGCTGGTAAAATAAAAATTATATAAATATTGCAATAGAAAAAGGGGCTTAGTTTCAGCCCCTTTTTCGTTTCAAAAAAATCAATATAGATCTATTGCCCGTTTTTGTTAAGCTCTCTTTGTCTTTTCCGCAGAATGAAATTCAACACATAAAGATCAAAACAAATAAACGTAAATACGCCCATTCCAATAACCATTGCATTACCTCTTCTGATACCTATGACTATGAATGCAATTGAGGCTATAAGTGTTAACGCTACAGCAATATGGGCCGCAGTATTGTTCTCTTTCCTGGTAGGGAAAGATAAAGCAAATAGTATCACACCTATAGCAGGTGCTATCAATGCAGTCGGACTTCCTGATGTAAAATAACCGTAAACTCCCAATGCAATCAATACAACGGCGTTTACTATCATAATAATGTGGTTTTGGATCATATTTTATTTTCTCCTTTGGTTCAAATATACTCACTTAATTAATTATTACTATTAATTGTAATCAAATAACTTTCTAAAAGATTTCCCTATTAAATTGAATAACACGCATAAAATTGCTATTTTTGAGCTACTATAAGCAAATTTCTTAAATAATTGTGTAATTAATAATAGATGGCAAAACCCTCAAAAAAGCAGGAAAAACAGCAAAAAAACGCAAAAAAGACGATCGATATTTCCTTCGGTCCAAATCTGAGCAGCACGACGGGTCTTATAGTTATAGCTGTTTTGTTTATTCTTTCAATTGTTCTGCCTTACTATTATGTACATTATGCATATTCGGTAAACCAGTACAACAGCTTTCCGCTTGATGACCCATGGATACACCTGCAGTTCGCGAAAAACCTGGCAGAGTACGGCAGCTTTTCATATTTCAAAAATGAAGTCGTTACAGCCGGTTCAACCTCTCCTATTTACACAATAATACTTGCTGCAGGATTTTTTGTAACCAAAAATGAAATGTGGCTCAGTTATGTTATCGGAATCCTGTTTTTTGCTCTATCAGTGTTTTACTTTTACCGGCTCAGCGGTACATTTTTTCCGAAAGATAACTGGCTGGCAATTGGCGCAGCTTTGCTGCTGGTTCTTGATAAGTGGATCAATTTCATTTCAGTAACCGGCATGGAAACTACACTTTACATTTTCCTGCTTGTAGCAAGTTATTATTATTACCGCAAAATGAATGCAATTGGTTTTGCTGTAACCTTAGGATTGACATTCTGGACAAGACCCGACGCGCTTGCATTCATTGCAGCTATTGCGGCTGATTATTTCTTCAGGGTTTATCTTAAGAACAGGTCGCCAAAAGAGAATGCAGGAATCGAACTGTTTGAGAAGAAAGACCTGTACAAAATTGCCGGCATTTTCGGGATCATTGTGGGTGCATATTTTGCAATGAACTTTATGATATCAGGTTCGCTTCTGCCGAATACATACAGCGCAAAGCTGGCTTATTATTCCGCTGAATTCCGCAGCCGTGCTGATTTCATGAAAGTTGAAGTATGGGAATATTTCACCGAATCAGCCTACCTGTTGATCTTCATTCCGTTTTTGTTCGGAATAATCAAACTCGGCTCAGATACTATCAAACTTAAATATAACGCTTTAATCCCGGCTTTCATATTCATTGCGCTTCTGATATTCATGTATTGGTATAAACTTCCATATGCACACCGCTTCGGCAGATATTTGATGCCTATCTTCCCGTTTTACATACTGCTTTCAGTTTACGGCGGAAGAGAGTTCTTCAGGTGGTTTGCAGGTTATATTGGCGATAGTAAACTTGTGAACGGATTGAATGTAATTCTGATCGCGGGAACGCTTGTTTACTATGGCACAGAGTATTACGAAACAAGGAAGATATTCCAGGATCAATC
>CAZQYL010000117.1:3120-7602 GCA_964597425.1 uncultured Ignavibacteriales bacterium
AACAGCTCATTGACATACTTTATGATGGCTTATGTCAACACCGCAACAAATGATGCTGTACAGGCAGAAAAGAACCTGGCTAAAGCAATTGAGATCTATCCTGATTACCGCGATGCCGTAATATCTTTAAGCAATATTTACAAGGTTCAGAACAGAATAGAAGAGTCACGCAGTATCTTAAGCAGGTATACTGCCAATAATCCTCAGGATACTCTGGCGTCGAACCATCTTAAGAACCTGGGTATTCCCAAACAGGATTCAGTTAAAACAAAATAAAATTTCATTTCTATTGAATTCACGCAGAATTGTTTATCCTTCGGTTTTTTTATTCTCATTTGCAGTGTTCTTTGCGCTGCAGCTGGGATTATTGAACCGCGGATACAATAATTCATCAACAGATATTGCGGTGAAGATCACAAAGGGCGATAACCTGAGGACTGTAGCTGAAAAACTTGAGCAAAGCCAGGTAATTTACAGCAAATATGTTTTCATTGCCATAGGCAGGTTATTTGGCAAACAGGATAACCTGATACCCGGCGAATATAAATTCGGCAACGGGCTGACTTACCTGAATGTACTGAGCACAATAACTGACCCTACGATCATCAGAACGGTTACGGTAACTATACCGGAAGGGCTGAACATCCGGCAGATGGGAAGACTTCTTCAGAGGCAGATAGGGGTTGATTCCGCCAGATTTGTTGAAGAAGCTAAGAACGACAGCCTGATAAAACTGCTGGGCTTTAATGATGAAAACAAAATTAAGGATCTTGAAGGATACTTATTCCCCGATACATACCAGTTTCAGTTCAATTCCTTAAACCGCGAAAAAGAAATTGTATCGCTTATGGCAGCAACTTTCCGCAAAAGGGTAACGCCAGAAATGCGCGAGGAAATGAAAGCAAAAAATCTGAGCCTGAACGAACTCGTAACTATGGCATCAATAGTTGAAGGCGAAACAAGATACGAACCCGAGAAAAAAACAATTGCAGGGGTGTATTACAACAGAGTTAAAAAAGGAATGAAACTTCAGGCAGATCCTACTGTTCAGTATATACTGCCGGGCGGCCCCAAAAACAGGCTGCTGTACAGTGATCTTAAAATTGAATCACCTTATAATACTTATTTGTATAAGGGATTGCCGCCGGGACCTATTAACAACCCGGGGCTGAGTTCAATAATTGCTGCACTTCAGCCGGAAGATAATAGATTTTTATATTTTGTTGCCAAAGGTGATGGTTCACACAGGTTTGCCGAGAGCTACGATGAACATAAGAAAAACATTACTCTTTACCAGCAGTATTTAAAAGAGCTTGAAGAAAAGAAACAAAAATCACAGCCTTAATTAAACGGAAATAATTGATAAATAAAGTAAAAATACTTGGCAGCCTGCTTCTGAAGCTTGAAACAAGGAGCAAAACCGGCTCCGGCAGAAAAATGCTGCTGCTCAACATCTCGTATTTTATACCGGGCGTATTTTTACCATGGATACTGCTTAAGCAAAACGCTGACCCGACGGGTTTCCAGTTCTCATTCTTAACATTTTTGTTCTACTCGCTTATTATCGCTTTCACAATTATTACCGAGCTTGATAATCTCATAACCAGCAAAACCGAGGCTGAAATTCTAGCCGCAATGCCAATTGATTTGAAGCTGCTTGTGAATGCAAAAATGTATATGATAACCCGTTACCTTTTGTTATTATCATTACCGCTGCTTTTGCCGGGAAGCATTTATTATTACGCTATACTCAGGTCGTTCCCCCGCGCTCTCCTATTTTATATCTCAGCTTTGATGCTTTGTTTCTTCACAGCCAATGTTCTTATTCTGCTGTACAGCATGGCATTGAAGGTCTTCAGGACAAAAAGTATTGGTTCATATACAATGATATTCCAGGCGGGCATGATTCTCCTGCTGATAATGGCTTACCAGTTCATATCATTTGGCATAACAGGCAGACCCGGAAGCAGCGTAAACGGTTATATTGCTTCACTGCAGCAAAAAGGTATTATAGATTACTTCCCTCCTGCATGGTTTGCATTCTTAACAACCCGGAATCAGTACCTGCTTGAAGCCGGCCTGATAGTCAAACTTATTATGCCTCTGCTGATAACGATCTTCAGTTACCTGAGCCTCAAAATGTACCTTGATGAAAATTACGTGCACATTAGAGATAAGTTCCTGAACTCAAGGATCATTTCATCTGCCGGAACGGAGAAAAAGAGGTTTTTTATCTTCGCAATGATAAGTGATCTTATTCAGAACGTATATTTGCGCAATAACACTGAGCGCTCTTCATACGGATTGATCAGCGCATTATATTATAAAGATAAAACCGTCAGGCTGGCAATACTCCCCATGATAATTATACCGCTGGGCCTGGGAATATTTGCGCTGATAACAAACCAGCTGCCCCCGCCGTTTGATGCAAATTATTTTGATATCAAACCTGTATTCCATATTTCATTGCTGCTAAGCCTGCTGGTAGTATTAAACACTGCCATAATTGGGGTTAAGGTAACAAATTATTCCGGCGCGTCGTGGGTGTATGATTCATACCCTGCTGCATCAAAAAGGAATTTTAAAAACGGCTTCAGGAAATTTTTTGTTGTTTACCTCCTTATACCCGCATGTATTGGACTTGGAATAATTTTTACCATAAAAATACCAATGCACCAGGCGCTGTTGCATACAGTATTTATTTTCGCGGCAGCTAATTTATATAATTCTATCTATAATCTCTTAAGCAGGGGCTTGCCTTTTACCCGCGAAAATACTCTCATAAATTCACTGCAAAGGATGACCTCTATCATTTATCCTTTCATATACGGTACACTTGTTATTCTGCTTCAGTTGTTTGTATATAAAAGTATGTTAACAACCATAATTGCCATTCTGGCATTCATTACAGTCACATTCTGGATCAATTATTTCGGATTTGTGAGAAAAAAGTAAAAATCCTGTCTTTAAATTCACTGAAACTGACCTTCACACTATTCATCTAAAATGCTTATTTAAGATTGTTTTCAACAGATTTCCGGTTTGTATTATTATCGATGATTTTTCTTTTTCCGGTAAACCAAAAGAACTCATAAATTAATAATTTCTCATTTGTTTATTGACAATCCTTGTTTTTTTAGCTATGTTTTAAAAAAAAGATATGAAAACCCTCGTAAATTATCTTTTCCTCTTATTGGCAGCAGCGTCAATAATCCAATCACAATCTCTGGCACCCGCACAGTCAATTTTCATGCAGGGCAATAACATTAACACAGTTTTCAGAACAGATGGTATTTTTAACCTTGATAAAATTACATTCACAACCCAATCAGCAGGATTAATTTGGCCTGTTTCGGCTTCAGATAGATTAACCTCAGTTTTCTCTAATGGCATCTGGATAGGTGCAAAGACCGGCCCCACCCGTGAACTCAGACTATCTGCATCAACCTATACATCACATTATTCGCCAGGCAATATTCCAATAATCGGGCAAGTCCCCTCTTCATCTGTTTGCAATGATCCATCATGGAGGGCGTATTCTGTAAAGCTTACTGACCCAACCCTCGTAAACGGCGGTACAAGAATGAAAACAGCCGGCGGCAGGCAATATACATTTAATTATGATTCATGGGCAGCATGGCCGGTACAAAAAGGCGCACCATATACTGAAGTTAACGGCATACCCGGGTACCAGCCGGCTTGGGATGGCGACAGGCCCGGTATTGGCAACGGAATGACTGCACGGCCGGATGAAATGATATTTATGGTATTTATGGATTATACTAATTGCAGTGATTCAGTTCACCGCAGTGAGCTCTCTTTACCAGGCGGTACATTGCCGTTGGGGGTAGAAATACAACAGCTTGCGTTTAGCTTCAATTGCCCTCCGCTGCAAAATATGTATTTTATGAAGTTCAGAATAATAAATAAAAGTTCACTTCAATGGGATAGTACTTACTTTACTATTCATAATGAACCTGATATTGGGGATCCAACAGATGATTCCAACGGATGTGATACATTAAGAAATATTGCATTTGCATATAATCAGGATAACGATGATAATTCATATTACGGTATAAACCCGCCCTCTGTCGGCTACAGGCTTCTGCAAACACCAATATATTCCACAGGTAATAACAATGATACTTTAAAATTGCCATACGATACCTTAACGGGTTATAAGATGAGGGGTATGACGGGCTTTAAACAATTTGCACGAAATCTGAATGAGTGCACACGAGACCCTGATTATGCAGTTCATGCGTATAATTTCATGAGGGGTAAAAACGGCTGCGGTGAAGATTTTATTAACTGGTATAATGGCGCAGTTACAACTTATCAATTTTCGGGGAATGCATGCAGCAGAACCGGCTGGTATGATAGTGTTGGAGGTGAATACAGAACAATTGCAAATTCTGGCCCATTTACAATGAACTCAGGCGATACACAAATTGTAGTATTAAGTTATATGATAACCCG
>CAZQYL010000118.1:0-7602 GCA_964597425.1 uncultured Ignavibacteriales bacterium
TTACAGGCAAGAAACGTCACTAAAGCATAATTTTGTCTTAGTACACGAGAATAAACCCCCCCGTTAATTTATTAACGGGGTTTTTTTTTATGCTGGAATTATCTTTTGTCTGCATCAATACAGCTTACACATGCATTAACAGCCAGTACTGACTCATTCTAAAGATGTTGCTGCAAATACAATGCTGCTTACAATTGCTAACTAACAGATTAATAAACTAGTCAACTGAAGTTCGCTTTCGATCAGTTTCGTTTTTATTTGATAGATATACTCCTTCAAATAAATTAACTTCAGTTATCAAAAAATTTTCCATTTGTTTTAGCGATCAACATTCTCTTATTACTTGATCCACTTTTCAACCAGGTTTTTCTGTTATCTTGTGAAGTATGTTCCCAATCATCTCCGGTACCAGTACTAATAATACTACCACTTGCGGGAATTGCTTTGACTCTCTGTGAATCCGGATTGTTCGTTACCGTGTACCGGAATATTTTCCCCTGTAGAATCTTCATTCCTTTCCAATACCTGCCGGAACGTTCTCCTATGAAAATTAAACAGAAACAACATCATTATTGATCATTCCGGCTGTTATCTGCACTCCATTCATAATGAACATAGTATTATTGAAGCCCTTTTAATAAAGGGGCTATAATATATTCTGAAATTAGCTCTTAATTAGCAACCAAAACGATATAACTAAACGATTAATTTACATATATTTCAAAAATGATAATTTTGCGATAAATCTAACCTGTTTACGGTATTAACTTTATACCATTTTTGCACTAATTTTGTTACGTGAATGAATAATTTAAAAGGGAATAAATACATCATGAGAACAACTCTTATTTGTGCAATCATAGCATTGTTTGCTGTTAACAGCTTCGCGAATCCCAAATATGATAAGTGGCAAGACCCGTCATATTTCAGGGGATACAACATTCTTTATGAATCACCAAAGAACCTCCAGGATTTTATTGACTTCAAGAACTACGGCGGAAACCTGTTCCATATTCAGCCCGACGGCTTTTTAGCTTGTGACGCACCTTACGATATAGTTCAGGCCAATATTGATGGATGTGATATGCTTGTGAATTACTGCAGGCAGGTTGGCATTCATTACGTTATCGGAATGCGTTCAGGTCCGGGCGCTTATGATACATTTGACGAATCGCAGGGCACCACGGGTGAGTCAAGGGTTTGGAATGATGGCAATACAACAGAGCAGACCAAGTATGCAGAAATGCTGAATATGATAGTTGAGAGGTATGGCAATGATACCCTGTTTGTCGGATTAAACCTTGTTATTGAACCAAGACCCAAGTACAGGGTAATTCCTGCAAATACATCTGCAACTTACAAGTTCTTTCTGGAAAATATTTACAATATACATATGGACGAGGTTTACTCCTCATGGGTATCAAGTATCCGCGAAACCGAACCTGAGCTGCCAATTATAATCGAAAGTTTCGGTTACTCAACCCCGGAGCTTTTTCCGGGATACACAATAAACGATCCGTACATAATTTACTCAGCGCATAACTACCAGCCTGTACAATTCAGCAAAGAAGCAGTGCCGTTCAATATGTCATACCCGGGAGTTTACTGGAACATCTCAACTCTTTCGCAGGTGCTCTATGATGCAGCATTCCTGCGTGAAACAGTTTTCAGCAAACTGCGTGAGTTTCAGCTTTCAACCGGAGCTCCGGTATTCATTGGAGAAATGGGAATGTACAAACCGCAAAACGGCGGTGACCAGTACCTGAATGACCAGTTGACAATTTTCAAAGATTATGGCTGGCATTTCGCATTTTGGGACTGGCGCAGGGGACCCGGAGCTGACTGGAACATAGAAAAATTCAGTGACCCGGGTGATATGCACTGGAAAACCGTGCTCGCAAAATTCCACGCACCACCGGTACCAGTAATGATATCTCCGTTAAATGAAGCAATGGTAACACCTGCACCTGCATTTACATGGGATACAATGACAGCTTTTACTGCATACGATCTTGAAATAGGTATGGTAAGAGGTACAAGAGAAGATATTTTCGTAATTCCTGATATAAGCTCAAGCAGCTACGCTTTTGGTGAGAACATACTCATCCCCGGTGAAATCTATTCATGGCGCATAAGGGCTAAAAACCCGGGCGGCGCGCCTGAAAACATGTCTGATTGGTCAGAGCCGAGAATATTTACAGTTGGTTCTGTTTCATCCGAAAAGCATCCGATTGCAGGAGATAAGCAGAACATGTTGGATCAAAACTATCCGAATCCGTTTAACCCTGTTACAAACATAAATTACTCGCTTGCTGTAAACAGCAATGTTAAACTGAGAGTATATGATATGATAGGCAGGGAAGTGGCAAATCTGGTTAATACTTACCAGCTGAACGGAAGCCATACTGCACAATTCAATGCATCATCGCTTGCCAGCGGAGTGTATATATACAGGCTTGACGCGGTTCCGGTTGACGGCACAGCAGGCTACACCGAAATCAAAAAAATGATCCTGATAAAATAACCGGTTTATTTTTTCAGCTTTATTTTGAAGAAAGATAAATTTGTATCACTTTTAAATTTCATTCACAAAAAACAAACCCCGCATAGTATGCGGGGTTTTGTGTTTAATACAAATTCAATTGCACTTATTTAACAAGAACCATCTTTTTTATATCCGAAAAATATACTGAATTACCGCCCGGACTAAATGCTTCCAGCTTATAGAAGTAAATTCCGCTGCTTAAACCTGAATAGTAATTCGCATCGAACTCAATATTATGATTTCCTGCATCGCGCACATTGTTTAGTAATACAGCTATTTCTCTTCCTATTGCATCATAAACCTTAACGCGAACCAATGATTGCTTCTGCAGGGAATAGTGTATCACCGTTGTTGGGTTGAACGGGTTCGGATAGTTCTGGCTTAATGCAAAAACTACCGGGGTTTCATTGTTTGATGTACCCGTAAGCGTTGAGCCGTACGGAAAGTTAGTTGACTGCGCTATGGTTGTATAGTAGCTCTTAAAGTATGTATTGTTCGGCATTCCAAGCACAACTGTATTTGTACCTGTTGCGCCTGGTTTTGTTTTTGCGCAGAGTATTACATGCCTCAGCGAATCAGTAACTTTGAACTTGATGGTATCCATTACAATCTGGTTTGCAGGGTCAAAGTTCACTTCATGCAGCAGCCTGTCGCCTGCATCAACTATATTGTTCTTATTTACGTCCCAGAATAGCCTGAACTTTTCAACATCACTTGCTGTTGCAGTACCGCTTCTGGAAAATACCAATTGTTTCAATGAGCCGATCCATGGCGAAGTTGTGTTCTTAAGTTTCAATCCCACAAGTTCTCTTGCCGTATCATTTGCAGGTGTTGTCTGGTTTATAAGCCAGTTGCTTCCGCCGTTCACTCCTTCTGTCAGGCAAGCCGGCGAAGTTGTCGCAAGCAGAGCGTCAATTCTTCCTGCGCCATACCTGTAATCCTTGCCAGGATCGCCTTTTTCAATCGCAGTCAACTCAAGTACTCTGTCCACATCACCGGGCAGCATTTCGGGGTTTATGGAAAGCATCAGTGCAAGACATCCTGCAGTGTGCGGTGTTGCAGATGATGTGCCTCCGAAAGCTGAACCGTAACCTGTACCGGAACTGACATATGTGGATATTGAACCTTCTCCCGGTGCAGAAACATCCGGTTTCAGCAGTCCCATTGAATCAGGCATTTCCACCGGGGCAATGCGGCTGTACGGGTAATCCATATGTCCCGGCAATATTGGATACGTATATGTTGCCCATAATGACCAGTTACCCCATGTAGAGGGACCCCACGGAGACGTAGAGTTAATTACATCAGTGTTTACATGCACATTGCCAACGCCAATTACACCGCTTAAGTTACCAATCTTCAATTGATCCGGGTGGCGCCATGGTGCGGGGTTACAGCCTGCAGATGAAATATTATGCGGTATGCCGGTAGAATTTCCGTCATTGCTTGTGGAATTAGCGTGTATCATTCCTCCGGCCAGCGACATATCTGTGGCAAGCCTTACCAGCGAATAATCAGGCTTGGGGTTAAAATACCATTTAAAGCTCAGTGAGCTGGTTACAACATCCATTCCCATTTGCAAAGAATATTGGAAAGCAGAGATCTGCTGTGTATATCCGCTGGGATTGCGCATTATCATACATTTTGCCCATGGAGCAACACCCGTCTGCGTTCCCATAGTACCATCACCAATCACATGCCCCAATGTTGCTGAGCCATGCGAAGCGGTTGTGATAGTTCCGCTGTTGGTGCCGTAATCCCACCCTATAAAGTCATCAACTTTGCCGTTGCCATCGTTATCAATCCCGTTAACATCACCGGGATCAATTGTTGAGCCTGTTCCCGATGCCCATATTATTGTCATGCCGTTGTTATTTGCATCTTCACCAAGATTCTGCCAAATACCTTTTACCAGGTCAGGGTGTTTCCACCAAAAACCGTCATCGGCATTTGCCACTTTAATACCCCAGCCCTTATTGCCAAGAGCCCAGCAGTCGTCAGCATTCATCAGCACAATTCCCGGCTCTGCCGCCAGTAAGTTAAAAGGTGCAGGAGTTACAATCTCATCAAGCAGCATTTCTGCCGGATATTGCGGGTCATAGTTTATCTGCTTAATCTCAGTATAATCGCCCGCATCAAGAGAGTATATAACCGAATTATGAGCTTTAAAACTTATTGCATTAACCATCCACAATATTTCCATATCCTTTGTTTCCATGCTTCGCACACCCAGGAAACTTTTCACTCTTGCCTGAGAGTTGTTTGCGTGGTTCATCAGCCTTTCAATTACGATTCTCCGTCTTTCCTGTTTCGGGGTATCGTATGGAATATCCGCAAAATCCTGAAGCGTAAGCGGGTCATTGAAAGTTACATAAACCGGGATGAAACTGTTATCTGAATTTTTTAGTAGTTCCTGCGTAAGGTATGGGTTGATCTTTGTGCCTGCATTTAATGAAAATGCAGTAAACAGTATTGGAATAAACAGAAGATAGATCTTTTTATACATTATTTTGTTAATTTAATGTTTTAAAAAAAGCTTCCCGAAACCAAAAAGGCTTCGTCCTCCGGAAGTGTAGTTTATTAAACTTATCTAAACGAACAGACTATGCTATTGAGCAAATATATTCAACTATTTCAGCGATAACAATTCAATAATCATTTTACGTGTTCAATGCAATATTTATCACAAATTTAGAGATGAAATTTCGGCATGAGTCCTTATGGCGCACATAAAAAAGCCCGGCTAAATGAGCCGGGCTTTGGGTGAAATGATAAATTCTCAAAAAGCTATTTAATCAGTATCATTTTCTTTATGGCAGTATATTCAGGTGTTTCAAGTCTGTAGAAATATACACCTGTGGCAAGATTCTGCGCGTTGAAATCAAAGGTATATTTGCCGGCGTTATAATTGCCGTTAATAAGCTCAGCAACCTGCCTGCCTGCTATATCATACACTGCAAGTTTAACATTTCCCTGTTTGGATATATCGAACCTGATGTTTGTTGTCGGGTTGAACGGGTTCGGGTAGTTCTGGTACAGGTAAAATGATTCAGGTACTTCATTGCTGATAGTATGAATACCTATCACGTTATTGGTAAGAATACTTACTGTCCTGGTATGCAGCGGAGTGCCGTTAGGACCTGCGCCTTTTACAGTGATAGTATAAGAACCGGCAGTAACGTTACCTGAAGTAACAATTTTCATTCTAAGTGAATCAGGGTAGCTGGTTAATGAATCAAGCGGCGTATCATTTGTTTTATTCACAAATGAAACTGAAATTGTGCCCGTTGCGGGCGGTGGAGCCACTGTTGCCGTGAACTTAACCGAATTGCTGTAAAGTTTCACTGCCGGCACAGATACCCAAACATATGAACTATCCTGAATGCTGTTAAGCGAATCAGTAGCGGGGTTTACTTTCATAGCATAATCCGGGAAGTATGAACCCATTGTTAAATAGTTGCAATTTCTTGCGTCATACCAAACCGCATATCCAGTTACGGGATTCGCTGTCATGCCGTCATAATCGCCTCTGTAGCAGTTCTGGTTCGCGCCGCAGGCGGGGCAGGGATAAGTAAATGTCGCATTTGAAATTCTTTGATTCGGTGCAAAAGTTGTTCCCCCTGTTGTTGAATATGTACCCCATACGCCTGTGGTGTAACTTGCGGGATTTTCGCGGGTATCATACCATTTAATATAAAGCTTGCCTGTTGTTTTTTCGCACCATATTGCAGGAAACCACTGGTCGCTTAACTCAGGATTGGCATTATCATTAACAGTGATCTTAGATGACCAATTTACGCCCTGATCTGAGCTGTATTGTAGAATTATATCCGGTTTATTTCCATTGCCGGATGGGACGTTTGAAGCATATACCAAATACAGCCTGCCCCTGTATGGACCGTTTGAGTTATCCATTGCAATCATTGGATAGGGGCGGGTTCTGGCATTATTAATTACAAGTCTTGGATTAGTGTTTAAAGTACCAACATAACCTGCAACATTTAACGCTGAAACTACTGAAAATGTGGCTCCGCCGTCGGTGGAACGGTGAAAAGTATAATTTACAGCGTATTGCTGACCCGTATTGGTTACATAAATTACGCAGCCGCCGTTTGTTGAACCGTTTGGACCGACTGCTATCATTGTTCCGGGAACAGTATTACTATAGGAATATGTCTGAGCCCAAGTCAAACCCATATCAGTACTTCTTGAGAAATTACCGGGAGTAATTGCAGCGTAAAGATAACTCGCATATGGTCCGGTTCCGGTTTCCTCGGCAGCAACAGTATTTCTATCGTTTCCGCTTACAGTAAAGATCGGCGCCGTCCAGCTGTTTCCGTTGGTTGTTGATAGATAAATATATTGATTGCTTACACCTGAAGCATAAACAAGAGTACCGTTGGAAAGATAAGCAGTCCAAGGGTCACAGCAAGTACCGGCCTGGTAACCTGGCTGATTCAAAGTCCATGTTAAGCCTCCATCCATCGTATTTCTTGCGTTTTGTGGTGAACCGTTAGCACCCATAAATATCTGCAATGGATTCAGAGGATTAGTTGTAACATGCTGCTCTGCTCCGTCAATCCCTATGTTATGATTATCGAAACCGTCTGCATCGGTAATTACATCAAGGCTGCCATCGGGCTCAAAAGCCTTGTGGTGGCTCATGTATTCCCATGTTGGCTGGTCAATATTTGGATTATTATCGTCATAATTCCTGCCGATAAAATCCTGTGCCTGGAATAACAATACACCTGCTGTTACAAAAAAACATAACAAAACAATTTTGGTAATATTTTTCATATAAAATGATTTATTTATTGGATGGACTATATAGAATATAATATAGTGATATTTCAAAATTAAAAAAAGTCCAGATATTTGTTTCGGGCGTTTATAAAAAAAGCCTGCTTTTGAGAGCAGGCTTTTTTTATAAATACTTAATGCTTGTTATTTTGCCAACTAAATAGAAAGGCTGGCAAAGTAACTCCGTTATTTTACTAATATCATCTTCTTTATGCTGGTGTAATCAGGTGTTTCAAGTTTATAGAAATAAACGC
>CAZQYL010000119.1:0-2849 GCA_964597425.1 uncultured Ignavibacteriales bacterium
CAGAAACCGTTGAAACGGTTTTGCGATCCATTGACCAAAACAAAACCCACGGATACATCCGTGGGCTAAAAACTACATTCATATATCAGGTAACTTCGCTATTTAACCAGCACCATTTTCTTCGTCTGAGTGTAATCTCCTGATTCAAGTTTATAAAAATAGATTCCGCTTGCAAGCTTCGATGCATCAAAATCATAGTTATATGTACCCGCAGAAAGTCTGCCATTAAGCAGCGTAGCTGTTTCTCTGCCTAATGCATCGTAAACTGTAAGTTTAACAATGCCTGATTTTGGAATACTGAAATTAATATTTGTTACGGGATTGAATGGGTTGGGATAGTTTTGCTCAAGTGAATATGTCTGCGGAATTTCTGTGCTGATTGGATGAATCCCGATTGTTTGGGAATATTTGATGGTAACAACATCCATACCCGTACCGTTATCATAGCTTTCGCCGGTAACATATACATTTCCAATAGAATCAAGAGCAAGTGAATACGCCTGATCATTCCGGTTAGATGGTCCGTTATATCTTTGGATCCACTGTACAACACCTGCTGAATTATATTTTAGCGTTGCGTAATCGTACTCATTTGGGAAGATATCACCTGCGCTAAGACCCGTTACGTAAACATTCCCGGCGTCATCAACAGAAATTGAACGTGCAACATCAGCGCCACCTTGATTGAACCCGGCATATCTTTGCACCCATTGCCGAACACCTGAGGGGCTGTATTTCACTGTAGCGTAATCCCACGAGGTCATAAACCCATTGCTCAAACCCGTTATATAAACATTGCCTAAAACATCTACATCAATTGCGTTAACATCATCATATCTATTTGAAGGTCCAGAGTATCTTTGAACCCATTGCTGGACACCGGCTGAATTGTATTTTATAGTTACAAAATCAGAGTTTGTATCCAATAAGTTACTTCCTTCGCTGTTGCCTGCTACTATAATATTACCTTGAGGATCAATTGAGATCAGAGAGGCGCCATCTGCACCGCCAACTTGACCATTATATCTTCTTACCCATAATGAATCTCCCAAGGGATTATATTTTACCGTTGCATAATCATAACCGGATGTTATTCCATAACTTGATCCCGTCACATAAACATTTCCCGTAACATCAATTGCAATTGAGCGCGCCTGATCCTGATTACTTCCTGTACCATTGTATCTTTGAATCCACTGCAAGACCCCTTCGGAATTATATTTTACCGTAGCATAATCATCAAAGAGCACACCGGCAGAACACCAGCCCGTAACATAAACATTCCCCGAATTATCAACAGAAATTGCGGCAGGCATATCATCCATTCCACCCGGACCGTTATATCTTTGGACCCATTTCAGGATACCAAGCGAATCATATTTTATTGTTGCAAAATCGTATCTTGAGCCCACACCCGTACTGAAACCTGAAACATATACGTTTCCCTCCTCGTCAATAGTAATTGCGGACCCTCGGTCAACACTGTTCCCGGTTCCGTCATAAATTTGCAGCCACTGCATAACACCTGATGAATTATATTTGATAGTAATGAAATCGGTTGTAGAACCGTTGGATGTTGTACCAAGAATAAAAACATTTCCGGCATTATCAACCTTCAAAGCACTCCCACCATCGCTGCTAGAACCGGGGCCGCAATATCTTTGTACCCATTGCTGAGTTACCTGCCCCATGGAGCTGGATACAAGCAATACCAATAAAACTATTAAGATCTTCATTTTATTTTTAATACCTTTCAGAATAAATTATATTAAGAGAAAAAAGAGTTTGGTAATATTTTTTGCAGGCGAAATTCAATTGTATGTAAGTTTATCGAATCAACTAACCTCAAAATTATTATCATAAAATTACATAAAATTGTTATGATATTCATTGCTAATCAGTGGTATTGGCAACTGCTAAACGCTAAAAAGGAGCATTTCTGCTCCTTTTTTAGAATATTCGAGGAATTTTCTGTAATTTCGTTATTTAATCAATACCATCTTTTTAGTCTGGCTGAAATCATCCGATTCCAGCTTATAAAAATATATTCCGCTTGCAAGCTTCGAGGCATCAAAATCATAGTTGTATGTACCCGCAGAAAGTCTGCCGTTAAACAGCGTAGCTGTTTCTCTGCCTGATGCATCGTAAACGGTAAGTTTTACAATGCCTGATTTTGGAATACTGAAATTAATATTGGTTACAGGGTTAAACGGATTTGGGTAGTTTTGCGATAACTCAAATCCTTCAGGTACGTTAGTACTTATCTGCTGAATGCCTATACCGCCATTAACCGTTTTTAATATTCTTCCGTTATTGCCTACTACAAACCCCACATTCCCATCAATCATTGTGACGCCTCTTAAAAACGATGTGGTATCACCTGATGGCTGGGTTTCCCAGGTTGAGCCGCTGTTGGTTGTCCTTCTTATCCTGCCTTCGGGTCCCGCCCCGTACACTGTTGATGAATTTACAATTGCCAGCCCGTTAAGCCCCGAAGTATTTCCGGGTGATGTTACCGCATTCCAGTTGGTTCCGCCGTTTGTGGTTCTGAATACCGCCTCAGTGAGTCCGAGGGTTGTAAAATAACCGTTATTGTTATCCGCAAAAACCATGCTGCTTATATAATTATTGCTTCCGGTTACCTGCTGAACCCAGTTTGCGCCGCTGTTTGTTGTTTTAAAAACAGAACCGCTTATCCCGCAGGCAAACACTGTGGATGCATCGAGAACTTCTATTACAAAAAGATCTGTGGAAGAAATATCGAACTTGGTCCAGTTGACGCCGCCGTTGGTTGTCCGTGAAACATCGCCATCCGCGCCGCAAACATAACCTGTATTGTTATCAACAAA
>CAZQYL010000119.1:2949-7558 GCA_964597425.1 uncultured Ignavibacteriales bacterium
GATGTTTGTGCCTGCCAGTCAGCTTTTAATGCCGTGGTAAAAAAAATGAATAATTGTAAAACAAAAAATAATTTTAGTTTCATCGCTGCTCTCCGGATTAGATTTCAGGCAAATTACGCAAAAGTATACGAATTATCAATTACGTGAAAAAGAAAAGCAGAACAGGTAAATACCTGCTCTGCTTTGAAATTATGATAATAAACTGCCGGTTTTGACCAACTGTGTTATTTGATCAGTACCATCTTCTTAGTCTGGCTGAAATCATTTGATTCCAGTTTATAAAAATATATTCCGCTTGCTAACTGCGAAGCATCGAAATCATAATTATATGAACCTGCTGAGAGCTCTCCGTTAAACAGTACGGCGGCTTCTCTTCCAGCTGCATCGTAAACTGTAAGCTTAACTAATCCTGTTTTTGGAACACTGAAATTAATATTTGTTACTGGGTTAAACGGGTTGGGGTAGTTCTGCTGTAAGGTATATGTCTGCG
This sequence comes from uncultured Ignavibacteriales bacterium, assembly GCA_964597425.1. GTDB lineage: Bacteria > Bacteroidota > Ignavibacteria > Tepidaquicellales > OLB5 > OLB5. The sequence continues at coordinate 3,440 of CAZQYL010000119.1, forward strand.
GAATTTCAGTTCCGATAGGTGTAATACCAATTGTCAAACAGCCCGCTCTTCTGATGTTCGCCCTTACGGTATCACCGGGGAAGTGTCCGAATCCAAAAGATAAATTAATGCTTGAATTCAAATGGCAATAGCTCATTACTGTTCCAACTCTGGGAATTAACGGTCCTGAGTAACATCCGCCTTCAACGGCGTAGCAGGAATCAATGGGTCCGCCCGGCCAGCTGCAGTTGAAAGTATGGTTAGAGCCAAGGTTATGACCCATTTCATGAACAACAACATTTACTGTCCATGAATAAGTAGGGAACGGATTAAAAGTGTTTTCAATAACGCTTACACCGTACGGCCCGGATGAATCAGGGGCATTAAAGGGTGTGCAAAGCACGCCAACCCAGGCAATACCGCCTGATATATCGGTCCTGGTTGAAATATAATGCGCAAGATCTCCGTTAACTGAATTCTGAAGTCTGCCGCCGAGCATTTTTAATATTTTTTCGTTATCGGTAGTTGCTGTATAGGGATCATTTGTTGTCCACACAAATATCTGCTGAATGGAAGTGTTAACGCTATCCTGTGCATACATTGTTGCGCATGCATTAAAAAATGCAGTTACATAATTATTTACATTTGTAACATTACTGCCAAAATCCTGGTACATTTTAAAATCGCACTCAAAGTATTTCCTTACAAGCTGCGGCGGCGGATTATCGCCGTTGTTGTTTTCTGAATTCCGGCTCCAGCCATAGCTGCGTTTATCGAATATTGGGTTTTCATCGTTAACACCGCAATTGAAATCTTTATGGTTAATAACTGCGATATCGTTATAGAACACATAGTTTTCTGAATACATGGAATTCTCACTTTTCACGGATGAAAGATTCCAGTTGCCGCTTCCGTTTGAAATTACTGCCATCACAAAATTATCGAATATACTAAGTGATGCAAATGAGCTGTTATCTCCCTTTACAATACCGCGGTAATGCAGTCCCGGGGTATAGTTAACATAGTTTACTGTACCCTGGCCGCTGAGCGTGCCTGCTTTAAAATCATCGGTGGTCACTTCCGCGCGGTAAAGCTCGAGCGTCATAACGCTGCCCGTGCCCGTTGGAATATCGAACGAGATATTTTCATCTCTGCTGTTTAAAAGCCTATTGCGCATAGCAGCATCAAGCTTAAGCGAAGTAAAGCTTTTTAGATATTGGCCAAGCACGGTGTTTACCTGCACAGAGCTGTTGAGTGAAAAAAGCTCTTTTGCGGCAAATACTTTGCCTGAATTTTTTAACTGCTGGATCTTTGCGGCAAGGGGTTTTATTTGCGAAGCTGTACTAACGGGGGAAGTAACATCTTTGTGTACTTCGGGTGAATTATTGAATCCGTACAAAAATAAAACCAAACAAGCAGCCGCCGCAAATAGCGGAAGCTTCAGGAATAAACTGTAGTTTTTGATTTTCATCGCTGCTCCGTAATTATTGATAGTTTATGGAAATATAGAAAGCAATTTAACGAAAAGTGTCATAAAAACAAAACGTTAAAACATTTTCTTCCAATTGCGGTTTTGGGGGAATAACAGTTATAATATGGAGGCAGGAAACCGGGTGAGAATCAGGTCACCCGTTGACCGGAATATCTTACCTACATGATACTACTCAATCACAACCTGCAGTGTATACTCAGCCCCGCCGCGGTTTGAGCCTACTACAATTTCGTAATCGCCGTTTGCCGGAAGGGTCCCTTCCCATCTTGTAGTTGGATTATCTTCAGTTGCGCCTGCCATGTATTGCCAATTATCTGTTCTCAAAATATAGAACACTGCGTTATCTTCAGGTGACATAATGGTGATTGTCATGAACTGTCCCTTTGATGCGCCGACAACGTATGAGTAAACTTCGCCCCTGGGAACTCCGCCTTCAATGTTAGTAAAGTACTCACCCTTTTTGAACTTAATTCTTTCCTGTGATTTTGCAGAATAAGCACAGGCTATAAGCAGTAAAACGGTTAACATTATTTTTGTTTTCATGGTATATTTTTATTTTTCTAAAATTATCAAAATGCCTGTTTAATTTGTATTGGTATCGCTGCCATCGTTCCATTGCGCCACCTGTATAGGAATTGTTACACTGCCGGCATAATAGCATTCAAGTACAGCTCTATCGAAAGCCGCGCCGTAATCACCATATCCAACCGCTGCGCCAAGTACCCTTTTGCCCTCGGCGTTTTTTCCTTCTACAATAACTCCGTTGCCTTTTGTATTTGTAAATGCAAGCAGTATTGGAGATGAACCGCCGTACTCATAACATTTTGCTTCGGCGCATGCAACTGCGTCATTCATGGCGTAGCAATATGAATAAGCTCCCGATTGTGTGCAGAAATATACAGCGGATTGTGAGTACAGGCTTTGCCAGCTAAAAAAGACTACACCCAAAAGAATTGATGCTTTTAATGTGTTTCGTAATTTGTTGTTCATTTTTTGCTCCTTATGATTATATTTTTTTATAGCTTTTCAATTTTAAGTTACTTAATGATCCAATAATACTCTCTACTGCGTGAGTTTACAAAGAAAAAATAGCTAATAAGTCACAGTGTTTTTACGCGATATTCTCCAAATTTATTAAATTTATGTTATTTTAACTGTTTTTTTGATATAAAGTTCACAATGTTTACAGTCATGGAAATTAATTTTAATGGATAGATCCAAGCTCATCAGAATCCTGCGCAGCCTTTCAAAGGCTGAAATGAAAGAACTTGAAAAGTTCATCAGTTCGCCATATTTCTCCGGCGGCAGGGATTGCGTTCCGTTATTTCGTGCACTCAAAACCCGCTGGCCGGAATTTGGAGGAGAGCAGATTACCAAAAGTGCCGTATATGAAAAATTATACCCGGGCAAAACTTATGGCGATAAAAGATCAAAAAGTATTCTTTCAACTTTAAGTTCTGAATTATACAGGCTGACTATTGAATTCCTTACATATTCAGGTTTAAAAAATGACCGGAGAAATAAAAAACTATTGCTCCTCAGAAATCTGCTGGATAAAAATCTTTACCGGGAGTTTGACGCTGAATACAACAATACAGTATCAGGTAACGCTGTGAATGAAAATTCAGAAAGGCGCGGCAGCGCGGCAAACTTTCTGGAGAGCTTCAGGGTTGGTTACATTTACAATGAATACGCATGGAAAAGAAGCGATATGGAAGGACTGTATAGCGGGCTGCTCTCATCCACTGATGATGCGCTGGCGTTTGCGCTGATAACAGCGTATAAATTTATGGATACAAAGGATACGGCTTCTGTTACGTTCAATATTAAAACCGGCAAAACCTTCGCGGATATTCTGCTGGGTGTGCTTGATAATGAAAAGATGCTTTCAGCATTGAAGGAACATTACCCTGAGCTTTACCCGTATATTCATATCAATTACCTGGTCTATATGATGAACCGCAACAAAAGTGAAATGAATGAGGAAAGCTTACTGCACTACAGAAGACTGAAGGCTACCGTTGAAAAGGATCGTGGAACATTTGGCCACAGGGAAAAATATATGCTCTACCAGGCGCTTGAAAACTATATGGCAATGAGGCTTGAGCAAAACCAGCAGGAAAAAGAAAATTACAAAGAGCTCTTTGAGGTATACAAAAGTTCGCTGGAGCAGGGTGTATATAAAGTTTCAAAGGAAAACAGTATTGAGCCTACTGTTTTCAGGAATATCCTTATGACGGCATGTGATATGAATGAGTTTGAGTGGGCAGAGGGGTTCATAGAAAAATATTCCCGTGAGCTGCCCGAAGAATTTGCAGCGAGTATGAAAAGTCATGCATACGCCACACTTTACTTTAATAAGGGTGAGTATGAACGGGCATTGAAGCATATAACAAATATAAAGTATGATTACCTGCGCCATAAAATCGATGTGAAGGTGCTGCAGTTCAAAATATTTTATGAGCTTGGTGAGTATGAGCCTGCTTACAGCATACTTGATACACTGCGTCATTATTTTTCATCGACAGAAGAAATATCACCGTTAATGCTTACGCGCTGCAATGCGTTCATTAAATATTCAGGAGAGCTGCTGCGGGCTAGGACATCTGCGAGCAAAACCGGTGCCGGTACGGCGGATGAAATTCTTG
>CAZQYL010000120.1:0-7556 GCA_964597425.1 uncultured Ignavibacteriales bacterium
GAGTTGATACCCATTTTGAACCCGTTCTTTCTGAGATCAAATGAACCGAATTCATTGTTTAGCTGGAAAAATGAAACAGGGAAGTACTTATCTGTAAGAAAGTTTATTACACCACCCGGTGCATTTGTGTATAAAGATGATGAATAACCTCTTACAAGTTCAATTCTTCCTATTGCGTCAAAATCAATTGCTTCTATCCTGGTCTGTCCGTCCGGCTCTGATTCGGGTATTCCGTCGAGCAGTATTCTCACGCCTCTGATGCCGGTGTTTGAACGGCTTCCGTATCCGCGGATAGTGATTCGTGTATCGTGATTCCCGTACCTGGGCTGAAGGAAAAGTCCGGGGACTGTAAAAAGAACATCCTGAACTCCTACCTTTCTGCTGGTTATCCAGCTTGTCTGGTTTATTCGTAAAACCGGGTACGGAATATCAATGATCTTTTGCTCTACTCTGGTACCTGTTATTATTATCTCATCGGTTTTATACTGCAATGTATCAACCGGGTCATCCTGTGAAAACACAGAAGGAGAGATAATACCTATCAGGAATAGCAGAACAAGAAACCTATAATTCTTGAACATTATATGCTCCTGTATTAGTTTATAGTAGTATTGTTAAAAAAATAAATCTGAAGGCAGGGGGTATCTGTATCCATAACGCCTTTCGGGCGGAATTCGGTCAACACCTGCCTTCATCTAATCACAAATGAAATGAAACTTGAATCATCGCATTGATACTCATATTGCATTAGCTGCTGAAAATGCCGGATCAAAATGATCATGCGGAGGATGCCTCTCATATTGATATCAGCACCCTAAAACAGTCATAATAAAATATTTTATACCAAAACAAATTAAAACGATGAAATTATATATGCGAGGGTAATTCAGGAGGTGCTCTTCCCCGGTAAATTTCAGAGACGTCACTCTTTGGAGGAACAAAGCTAATAGTATTAATCACGCCAATTACCGGCGGATCAATTTTTAAAGAATCTATAATTGCTGCAGCATCGGCTGTCTGGGTTTCTGTCAGAATGCAGGCGAAGAAAATAAATTCGCCTTTTGCCATTTCTTTGGTAAGATCCGCCCCAACCACAAAAAATGAAATGAACAGCAATATCAGTATAGCATCAACCATTCCGGAATTTTCCAGGAACAGGGGAGTTGATTTTATTCTACTTTTAATATTGCCTAATGTTCTTAACAATTATCAGATGCAAATGGTTTAATTAGAATCAGCGCAGATCATTGTGAAATGAAATACTTCCTGCTCAACAATACTTTTATAAACTAAAATAATGTAATCTTTATGCAATTCAAAGGAATTATTATCTGGATAAACTACTAATATTAACTACTTTCGTTATGCCGTAATTTTGTGATTTTATAAATAATAAGCAATACAAGCATATATTTATCAGAATTTATAGCTCATATTCAGTGTTAAATAGTAATTTCTGGGCTCTCCCGGTTCATAATAACGCCTGCTGCCAACAGGTAATTCAGGGTTAGCATTTACGTTAATAAACCCAATATAGCGCTTATCAAAAATATTTTTAAGCCCGGCAGAAAGGATAAAATTTACATGTTCATTTTTATACTGCAAGCCTGCCATAATGTTTGCAAAAAAGTAAGGACTTGTTGATTCTGTGTTTTTGTCATCTGTGAACATACTTGTCGCATAGTCACAATCGAATATCAGCAATCCTTCAAGATGCCGCGCAATTTCAGGTTCGCCTTCTAATATAAAATTGAACAAATGCTGCGGAACTGCTGGAACTCTGTTGTTTTGATAACTGGTTTCTATAAGATTCCCCATTGAATCAAATGTCTGCGCCGAATATTTATCATACTTAAAATCAGTGAAAGTATAGTTAACCAAAAGGTCTACTCTTTCAACAGGTTCAACCTTTACACCGCATTCTAATCCCATTCTGTTTGTCTGGGCGGCATTTCTGTAATAGATCCTGTCGCTGACTATAAAAGGTATGATTTCATCTTTTACAATTGTATTAAAGAACGTGAACTCAAACAGCGCTTTTTTAAAGAACCTGCTGCCCTTGTTGAAAATGTTTCCTTTTATTCCTGTTTCGAAGTTGTTTGATATCTGTGGATTGATATCCGGATTAAGTGTTGTAAAACCGCTGTTCGAACTCAGGGGATAATTTTCAAGTTCTGCAGCCGAGGGTGTATCAAACCCGAATCCAAACGAAGTGTAAGCGGATACCGTTGGGGTCAGTTTATAATTTAAGGCAGCCTTTGGGGTAAACCTGCTGAAGCTCCTTTCGGAATTTCTAGCAGAAAACAGCTCATCACTATTACTGATATTGAGTTTATCGTATCTTCCTGAAAAGAGAAAATAAAGCTTCCCCTTCAATATGTTGTATTGATCCTCAAAAAATATTCCGATGTTGCTTTGCGTTTCAATATTCTGGCTTTGCAGGTCATCTCCTTTGCTGCCTGCGGAATTATCATAAGAAGTTAAAGGACCTGTAACGTAATTATAATCAACACCAGCAGAAAATTCATTGTCAGCTCCCAAAACAGGATGCCTGCCCGTATATCGCAGTGTAGTTCCGGCAGTGTATTTATATTTTATGAAATACAGAGTATTTGTTGTGTATTCAATATCCTTTGCAGCGCCGTATCCGATGAATTCAAATTCATTACTGTTGAATTTTCCCCAATTGGTTTTGTATTTTAAGCCAACTCTGCCTTTGGTGGTAATTCTTTTTATATCACTTGCTACTGCCTGGAAATATGCCTGGAATGGATCGGTATTAAATTCACTTTGAGTTATCGCCCCCGGAAACCGGGCAAGGCCGCGCACATAATTGCCCAGTATCATAAGAGAGGATCGTTTACCGGGATATGTATTATAATTAACATTCAGCAGGTGCATGAATTCCGCGCCGTGAGGTCTGAATCCTGTGTAACTTTTGTAAGTATGAGAAATAAAAAGTTTCGAGTTCTTTCCTGCAATGCCTGTTCTGAAGCCGCCCTGGAAAAGGTTGTAATCGCCGGAAATGCCAACAAATTTAACAAAACTCTTTGTGAAATTCATATCTGAAAGAAAATTAACTACACCTCCGGGCGAGTTTGGGTAAAGCGAGGAAAGGTTTCCCTTTACTACTTCAACGCCGCCAAGTGATGTATAGTCAATGGCATCAAGCGTCGTTTCGCCATCCGGTTCTGATTCCGGGATACCATCCTGCAGTATTCTGATACCGCGTACCCCGGAGTTTGACCGTGTCCCGAATCCTCGGATTGATATTCTCACTTCGCTGCCATACCTCGTCTGGATAAATAATCCCGGTACATCCTGAAGTATATCTTTTGCATTAAGATCCCTTCCGTAAATGAACTCCTTTTTATTTACCCTGAAAACAGAAAAGGGGATATCAATGATCTTCTTTTCTGAACGGGTTCCCGTAACTACAATTTCTTCCAGGGCTGTGACTTTTTTATGAGTAGAATCGGTTATCTCTTTTTTTGATTCATATTCCTCATCATCGTCTTCATCCTGGCAAAATACAGGAACCGAGTTAATGAACAGGTAAAAAAGCAATAATAATAAATATTTCAATTTTTGTAATTAGAAAGTTATTGTAAAATTATTTTTCGGGCAGCTTTAGTTATACGATAATCTAAACGGTATCTTTATGGCAAGCACAATATTCCTGCCAATGTTATTGGCATTAAAAACTCTGCCGTTGTATTCCGCTGAAAGCAATTTTATCCTTGACATAAAATCAGTGTAAACTTTGTTTAGAATGTTATTGCAGCTTATTGATATGTTTATCAGCTGCTTCTCAAAATTCAGATCACATCCAAACCCGGCATTAAGCAGTGTGTATGGTGGAACGCCTTTTTCATTTTCACCAAGCCTTGTTTTGGCAAGTGCTGTGTATGTTGATAGCTCAAAATACGGACTGCGGAAAAATTTCCAGCTGTTTAATTCAAAATGCAGTGAACAGGTAAACTTATCCGAAGGTATAAGCGGAAGATTTACACCGTCATTTCTTTTGGCAATTACCGCGGAATATGTACTTTTTAAATGCAGCCATTCATATGGTTTTATTGTCAGTTCAGCTTCCATTCCCAGCAATGCGGCATCAGACTGAAAGTAACTGAATACGGGGTAGCCAAGAATTGTATCGGAGGTTTGCCCCAGGTATATATAGTTGTTTATTCTATTGTAATATGCAGATACGTCCGCTGAAAAATACCTGCTGTTAAAATCCAGCCCAATATCTGTTTCAATACTTTGCTCGCTTTTAAAATCACTGTTCCCTTTTTCGTATTGGAATATTCCCTCATGCAGGCCGTTAGAAGTAAGTTCTGCAAGATTCGGTGCCCTGAACCCGGTTGATACATTCAACTTTACAGTGAGCAGCTTTAACAAAGAATAAGTCACTCCTGCTGAACCGTTAAATGACCTGTAAACCGGCTCTATTGCCGGGAAGTAATTGATTGAATCAATATTACCATACTCTGTTGTTTTAACTTTGAAAATATCGAATCTCATTCCTCCTTCAAAAGTAAATCTGTCCTTTCTGAAGTTGAGTATGCCAGTTGCTGAAACGGAACTAATATCGGAATCAGGAATGAGCCTTCTTTCACCATGATTTATATTACTCTGAATGAAACCCTGGGTTCCAAGGGTAAGCTCAGCTGAATTGCTCAGCGTATATATCCACCTTCCTTCCAGCGAAGTGGTGTTAAGTACCATATCAAGGTTGCCTAACTGCAGGCTATCAGGCAAAAATCTTTCATCATTGCCTTCCCGTTCGTGCCGGCGGTTATAAGTATGGCCAATATTCACTTTGAATTTTGACCTTTCCTTAATAAATGTATTTTGAAGAATGATATTATGAACCTTCAACTGGTGATGGGGTCCGTTAAAACTTCTGTCGAAACGGGTTTCATTGGTTGCTATTTCCTTTTCGAAATCACGCGCTTCAAGAATACCGTAAGTATAATTTGTATAACTATAATTCAGTTTGCCAATCCAAACTCCTTTGTTATATCCAAAAGCTGATTTAACAGTATATCCGCCAAACCTGGTTTGTGGTATGCGGTCTTCATTTCCGTCCAGGTAGTCGGCATGTGTCTCACCTCCGAAACGTATCAGCCAGTTGAAGTTTTTCTGAGCGCCTTTCATACCAATATCAGCAAGTATTCCAAGTGTGTTTGTAAAGAACTTCAGATTCAGATCAGCATTCTCTTCACCAACCGGGGCAGGGTGCTCATCAGTTATACTTACAACTCCGCCTATTGCTTCAGGTCCGTATAATAAACTGCGCGGACCTTTAATGACCTCTATATTATCGATCCCGTCGCTGCTCATTACAAGCCCGTGCTCATCCTGCCACTGCTGGTTATCAAATCTTATTCCGTTGACCATAATCCCTATCCTGTTGCCGTAGAGTCCGCGTATTACAGGCTTGGATATACCGGTACCGGTGGATAACTGCCAAACGCCGGGAATTTTTGTAACTGCCTCGGAAATATTCATAACACCGTAGCGCATCAGTTCTTTGGCTTTTATCTCCGCGCTTTGGTATGACTTTTCATAACCGGTTTCATTTACCATTATCTCTTCTGTCATAATATCATCCGGATACAGTACCGCCCTGATCAGAGTGTCAGCTTTATCAGTTTCTATCACTAAGCTAATTGACCTGTAGCCCAGTAATGAAAACCGGAAGCTGAGGAATCCGCGGGGCAATCCTGATACGAGAAAATTACCATCCCGGTCAGATGTTACAACTTTATGTACATCGCTGATATATATTGATGAGTTTTCCAGCGGATCTCCCGTAACAGCATCAGTTACATTACCCTGAATTGTTACCTGTGAAAACAACTGCATCGAAAAAAGCAGTAGTAAAACAGCAAAGAATCTTCTTTGCATAGAATTTATCCTTAATATAAAAGGGGCAGCTGCCTGCCCCCCTCATTTGTAAACAGATTATTTATTTTTTAACAGTTTTTGGAGCTCCGAAATAGAATGATACGCCAACATACCCGTTTATAGAACTAATGGTTCTGTTGGGGAATGTTTTTCCGTCTTCTGTGTGTTCCTGGTCGCCGAGATCTATTTCATTTTCGCCAACTTCACTCGGGTCATCTGCGCCTTTGCCTAACGGGTTTATCATATGATATTTGACGCCGATAATTGCGCCAACATGCGGGCTCAGATGAAAATCTATCCCGCCATCAAAGATAATCCCGATCCTTGTTTCTGATTTCATATCCATCGGGCCGGTTCTCTGTGCGCCTTTTATACGGACTTCTCTGCCAAATTCAAACTCTCCGCTGAAAAAGTTTGCTGCAACGCCTGCCCCCAGAAACGGGTTAACATTTTTCTTCGGTGCAAATGCCCACTCGCCGCCAAGTGAAATTGAAAGTACATTCACTTTTGGTTTGAATGTAGTTACTGCAAGATCATTATTTGGATTTATCCTGAATATTGCATCCGCATTATTGCTGAACATATTATATGTAAGTCCCATAGTGACCCTTGCATTACCCTGTTTTCCGAAAGCAAGCTTTCCGTCAATCCCGAAATTTAAAAGCTGCTTTGTGAAGTACGGAAAGTAATCCGCATCAGCCCTGTTATCTTCTGTTACCGGACTGGTAGGCGGAAGGTCAGTTTTGAAATCACCGAGCGGTACGCCATACCCGCCGGTTAAGTGAAGTGTTAACTTTGGCTGTGTATAAGCCGCTGACGCTGAAAATAATACAATTACACAGAGTAAAACGCCTAATTTTCTCATTTCTTTTCTTTTTAATTAAATTAATGAATACAGCACTGCAGCAACGCATAGTTGTGCTGAGAGTTTAAAAATGAACAAAAATAAATTGAGTTAAATTAAGCTGCGGGGGGACCCCTGTCGGTATCAGAGGTTTTGTAGATGTGTGAATAATTAAAATTGTGTACCTCAGGATTTGTTAGTTCAAACGGAAGTGAAATATTATCGAGCCCTTTGGGCGAGAGCTGCGGAATATTGCAGCTATCTTCAAGGTTATCAAGGATAAAATTAATTTCGGCCTTTTCGCGGGCCAACTCTGTGCTCAGGTCAATACCAACAATGATAAACCCGATCACGCATAAAAACAGGAATACGTTAATAGAAAAGGTATTGCCTTCAAACACTGAAGGCAATACCCTGAATTTCCTGTTCTTATTTTTTTTGTTTATCAATAAATGATATTATACAGTGTTTAGAATTTGTTCACGCTGGTCAAACATTTTTATAAGTTCATCCATCAGCAGCCCGGCTTTTTCCATATCTGCCTTGATATCAACTTTTGCTTTTGAGTTATTATCCATATCTGTGCATGCCGCTGAAATTACATCAACATTATTAAGAAGGCTTGCATCAAACTGGTACAGCTGGTTAAGCTTATCTTCCTTAACTTTTACAACATCAAAAGCTCCGCTGTAGCCGCGTGCGGCTGCTTTGAACTTGCCAACGCAAAGTTGCAGCTTTTTATCGAGTTTGTCAATGCCATCTGACTCAAAAAGTTTTCCGCTTTGGGAAAGATTCA
>CAZQYL010000121.1:0-7471 GCA_964597425.1 uncultured Ignavibacteriales bacterium
GACCGGTTCTTTGCACATACACAGCTCAGGCTACAGGTATGGCAATATTACCTCCTTCAGCACCGCCGGTAACAACATTCCCGGATATACTTTATTACAAATTTGAAAATAACCCGACACCGTTATCAACTCCGAACTGTGCTTTACCACCGGCAGGAACAAACCCGGCAGCTATCAGCGGATTGACATTAACAACAGGCGGACAGTTTGATTCATGTTTAACAGGTACAGGCGGAACAAATGCAAGAGTAACAACCGGATGGAACTGCGATCTTGCTTCAGGCAACTGGACAATCAGTTTCTGGGTTAACAATCTTGTAGATATGAACCCGACATATTTGTTTGGTGATGCAGGTTCAACATCATTCAGATGCTTCTACGGCGGCGCAGCTGGTGCAAATAACATGCTCTTCAGAGGTCCGTTCACAGATATATTAGTACCATGTCCAACCGGTCCTCAGGTATTCCATTTTGTATATGACGGAGCAAACATCATCATTTACAGAAATGGTGCATTGATCAGCACAAATCCAAGAGTTGTAACCATGCCAACAGGTACAGGCTTCTTCGTAGGCGGATACAGCGGCTTTGGTCTTTCAGGTAAGATGGACGAATTCAGATTAATTCGCCGCGCTTTAACACCTGCAGAAGTAACAGCATCATGGAATTCTGATTTAGGCGGCTGCGGTTTAGTTACTGTATCAGAAAACAACAACGAAATACCGGCTAACTTCAGTTTGTCACAGAATTATCCTAATCCGTTCAACCCTGTAACAAATATCAAATTTGCTCTTCCTTCATCAGGATTAGTAAAAATAGTTGTATTTGATTTATTGGGAAGAGAAGTAGCAACACTTGTTAACGATGAAATGTCAGCAGGAAACTACACAGTAGATTTCGACGCTTCATCACTTTCATCAGGTGTTTATTTCTACAGATTAGACGCAGGTAATTTCACACAGACAAAGAAAATGTTACTTGTAAAATAATTCAAATGAATTTGATCTGATATATTTCAGGTCATTTTTTAAAAGCCTGCTTAGTAATAAGCAGGCTTTTTTATTTGCTGTAAATTACACAGTTGATTCTAAAGATAGCGATAATAGTTAACCAATTACTTTATTGATTTAACCTCATTAATTACCTATTTTAAGGTAGAAGAAAATGTTATTAACAAAACTTCCAGGGGGTGGAATCATGAAAAAATACTTTTCTCTTTTCTTGTTACTTCTGACTTTTACAACATTCTCACAGATCTTTCAGCCGAACCAATGGTGCGGCAATTTTCCGGTAATGCCGGGTACAGGTACCATTTGGGGACATGCTTCGGTTGTGCTTGGTGATACAATTTATGTAGCAGGAGGTTCATCTTCCGGTGCGCCATCAACGATATTTTATAAATATTCTATCCTTGCCAACACATGGACAACCGGAACGGGTACGCCTGTTGCCAAATCAGGGGGTGACCTTGTTGTTTGCAGGAATAAGATATACTACATTGGCGGCGGGAATACTGCGGTTGCCACTGGTACAGCTGAAACGTTTGTGTATGACGTAAATACCGGCGTTTGGAGCGCATTAGCGGATATACCAACACCTGTGACCGGTAATGTGGCTGAGTGTTACGCTGATAGCCTGATATACTGTATGCTCGGCGGCTGGAATACATATGAAACACTAATACAGGTGTATAATGTGAATACCAACACGTGGGCACAGGCTACACAGATAACATCCGGAAACGGCAGAAGAAGCTTCGCCGGCGGAATACTTGGCAACAAGCTTTTTGTGTGTGCGGGCTTTTCAGGCAGCTTCAGGAATGATTTTTGGGTGGGTACAATAAACCCCGCAAATCCATTACAGATAACATGGCAGCAAAGGACAAATATATCAGTGCCTACAAGCAGGCCCGGCGGTACGGCTATAATGGGTAAGTTTTATGTTATCATGGGTGAAATAAGCGGCGGTGCCGGAAATGACTCAGTTGCTATATGGGATACAACTACATCAACATGGTCTTACAGGGACGGTAAACCCATCAGAACAAATAATCTTTATGGCGCTATATCAGCAAGCATTACATACTGCAATAACCGTCCTGGTGTGAAGATATGGTGCGCAGGAGGCTCAATACAGGGGCAGACAATAAGGCCTCTTGATGTATTTGCTGATACATGCCTGCTGAACTGTACGGGTCCGTTGACTGGGATCCAGAATAACAGTATCCCTGCTGAATACAGGCTTATGCAGAACTATCCGAACCCGTTTAACCCGCAAACCAACATATCATTTGAAATTCCCCTCAGCGGGAAAGTAAGGATATCTGTAACTGATCTGCTGGGAAGGGAAGTGAGCGAGATAACAAACGGATTTATGAATGCGGGAAAACACCAGGTCGTTTTTGATGGCGCCGGTTTCGCAAGCGGAGTTTACTTCTATAAGATCGAGTCTGGTAAGTTTATAGACACAAAAAAAATGGTCTTAATCAAATAAAAACGCAATATTTTTCAGAAATTAATTTTCCTACACTGAATACGTGATTGAATCACTTATTCGGTGTAGTTATTTTTACTACAGTTAAGGGGGGCAATAAAAAATAATTTCAACAAAAGGAGAAATTTTATGAAATTCATTTGTATTCTGATAACCATCTTGTTGAGCTTTTCATCCATCCAGGCTCAAAACCAGGATTTTGATGAAAATTTCACCTACGGAAGTTATTTCACCCCTGAACCATCTCCATACTTCTTATCTGGGAACTGGTCATTACTTTCCAATTCACCAAATTCAGTTTCAAGAAGCTGCTGCGCATTTGTTGAAATAGGCGGCGTTCCTTATTTATACCAGTTCGGAGGCGGAAATTCAACTACCGAGCTTAGAAGAGTTGCCAGGCTAAACCTATCCAATAACACGTGGCAGAACAATTATTCTGTAATGCCGTATGCAGTTTCATCAGGAACCGCAATTGCAGTAAACGGCGGTGCTGAAATTTATGTGTTTGGCGGAAACTCACCTAACGGTTTGGGAAAGACCCTGAAGTATAATGTTGTTTCGAACACATGGGAAACAAAAGCAGATATGCTTACAAAGATCACAGACGCGCTTGTAGTTAAACACAGCGAAACGAACATAATAATTATCGGCGGCGGTGACGGATTCTTCGGTCAGAATGCACTGAAAACAAATAAAGTTCAGATTTATAATACTGTTTCAAATACTTATTCATATTCAACTGATTATCCAATACAGTGCGCAATGCACGGCGGCGGTTTATACAGGGATTCCATAATTACTGCGGGGGGTTATACCACAGGCGGAGTTTCGGTATCAAACTGTTATAAGGGTGTGATCAATCCAATGAACATGAGCATCACCTGGAGCCCCATCACAAATTATCCTGCAGGTCCTATTACCAGGATGGCATCATATGTCGCGGTTAAGGGAACAGGAGTTGGTGTAATGTTCACAGGCGGTGCGGTTGGAGGTTCAATTCCTACAGCTGCTACTCATTTCTGGAATTTCTGCACACAGTCGTGGCAGCCCGGTCTGCCGGATAACACCCAGGCAAGATCAAATTACAAAGCCACGGGCAGAGGATATGATATGGTATATACAACAGGTGGTTATACAACCAACACAAATTCCAACAGAACAGAATACTTATCTTTCACTCACATAGAAGGACCATGTATGAATATGGTTGGAATAAACGGTAATAATAACACTATTCCACATAGTTTTGAACTAAAACAGAACTACCCTAATCCGTTCAATCCACAGACATTGATCGGTTTTTCTTTGCCAAAGGGCACAAATGTGAGGATAATTGTATCGGATGTAAGCGGAAAGCAGGTTAGTGAGCTTGTAAATTCATTTTATGTTTCAGGAAATCATGCTGTTAATTTCAATGCATCTGAATTGTCTTCAGGGATATACTTCTATACTTTGATCACAAATGAATTTACTGAAACAAGGAAAATGCTGCTTGTGAAGTAAAAAATTTAAGAAAATACTCATTAAAGCCTCAAAATATTAGTATTTTGAGGCTTTTTTATTTATTTATTTGTATTGCAAAATGACTTTAAAAATATTATTATTCAATAATAATAATAGAAACACAACAAAATGGAGCAGACATGAAAGTAATACAATTACTTTTTGGCATTTTATTAGTTTTTTTAAGCAGTAATATATTTTCTCAAACCTTTACAAATGTAGCTCAGCAAATTGGGATTACCTCAACATATTTTGATGACTATTATATCCCGGGCGGCGGTGCAGGTTTTGCTGACTATGATAATGATGGAGATATTGACCTTTTGATTGCAGGCAGAACCAATTTTATCTTTTACAGGAATGATAATGGTATCTACACTGACATAACTGCACAGACAGGAATCAATTTCAGCGGTGACTGTTTGAAATCAGTAGTCTGGGGAGATTATAATAATGATGGTTGGCGAGATGTTTACCTCACAAGCTGGTACTCCGGAAGCAGACTCTATAAAAATAACAGCAATGGTACTTTTAGTGATGTTACTACTAATGCAGGTATAAGTATTCCATTTATGTATCAAACAACAACGGCAGGCTGGGGAGATGTTAATAGAGATGGTTATCTTGATCTTTATATAGGAAACTACGGTAACATTGAAGGAGCCGGTGAGCAGCCGAATTACTTCTACAGGAATAATGGAAATGGTACATTCACTGATATTACGAACTCTTCAGGAGCTAAAGACAGTTTATATAAGAAACCACTTGCGATAGTAATTTTCGATTTCGATATGGATGGCTGGCAGGATATATACCTGGCAATGGATAAACAACAGCGTTCAACCCTTTTTAAAAATCTCGGCAACGGAACATTCCAGGATATTACTTATTCATCGAATACGATGTGTTATTTTGATGCGATGGGAATTGCAGTGGGAGATTATAACCACGACGGTTTGTTTGATATGCACGTTAGCAACGGACCGCCGGGCAATGCAACATTCAGAAATAATGGCAATGGTACTTTTACTGATGTTGCAGTACCCACGAACACAACAATTAATAAAGAGTGCTGGGGAAACAGTTTCATAGATTATGATAATGATGGCTGGGTTGATCTTTATGCTTCTGCTTCAGCCGGAATTGACATGTGCGATGTATTATACAGGAATAACCGAAACAACACATTTTCAAATATTGGATTCAGCATAGGTATTAGAGACAGTACATTTACTTACGGAATTGCCAAGGGCGACTATAATAATGATGGATATCCCGATATTTGTGCAACTATGTCAAG
The DNA here is from genome assembly GCA_964597425.1 of uncultured Ignavibacteriales bacterium. Taxonomy (GTDB): domain Bacteria; phylum Bacteroidota; class Ignavibacteria; order Tepidaquicellales; family OLB5; genus OLB5. The sequence goes on from CAZQYL010000121.1 coordinate 5,297, forward strand.
AGACTCCGTAGCACATTTTTATAAAAACAGCGGCGGTAGCAATAACTGGATTAAACTGAAATGCATAGGAATGCAATCCAACAAGGATGCAATTGGTACGGTTGTCACCTCATATGCCGGGGGAATAATGAACAGACAGGTAATACTTGGAGGAAGCAGTTTTCTCAGCAGTGATGACGTTGAACTGATAATTGGTATTGGAAGCGCTGATAAAGCAGATTCAATAGTTATCAACTGGACAAATGGATTGGTTGACAGGTCATACAATATTTCAAAGAATGGAAGGTACACAGCAGTTGAAGGCAGCGGAGTTATTGGTATTCAGCCGATAAGCAATGAAATTCCTTTTGCGTTCGGATTGTTCCAGAATTATCCAAATCCTTTTAACCCAACCACCAGGATACTTTTTTCATTGCCTGAATCAGGAAATGTACTTCTAAAGGTATATGATATTACCGGCAGGGAAGTGGCAACTCTAGTAAACCACAAAATGCAGGCTGGAACATATGAAACTGATTTTGACGCTTCGCGTATTTCCAGCGGGGTTTATTTCTACAAGATGATATCAGGCAGTTTTTCAAGTACAAAAAAAATGATTATAACAAAATAATACATGAAAATGAAGTACAGTAAACGTAGTATCTCATTAGTTTTCAAAAATCTGTTATTTGCTGTTTGTATTCTGTTTGCATTTAGCTGCAATGATGAAACCAATCTGAATACAACCGGTACATCTCCTTCAGTACCTGCATCAGAAATCGACGCGAAATACGCACTGGACTGGATGGACATAGAATATAAAATAATTGCTGACCAGCATAATGACAGTCCTCCCCCTCCATCAAGACTATATTCATATACTTGCATTACAATATATGAATGTGTTGCACCGGGCATACCGTTTTCAAGATCCTTGAGCGGTCAGTTAAACGAAATGCCGCAAATGCCGCAGATCAATTTTTCTTTGGAATATGACTGGCCGACAGTTATAGCGGCAGCTATAAGACCTGTAATGAATGTGGCTTACGATACAATTTATCCATCAGCCGTTACGATTGTTAATAACAAGTATGATGCTATAATCACTGAAAGAAGCGCGGTTGTTAGCAATGAGGTTATTGCAAGATCTATAGAGCACGGACTTGCAATTTCAAACAAAATTATTGGCTGGATAATGACAGACGGTTATACTGAAACCAGGAATATGACGTACTTGCCGCCACCCAGATCGGAGAATCCGATGTATTGGGAACCTATCAATCCGGGAGATATGGCGAATGAACCATATTGGGGAATACTAAGACCATTTGTGGTCAATGATCCTGAACAATTTTACATTGATCCACCGGGTTTTAGTACTGATACCAGTTCACAAATATATAGAGAGTCTGTCAAACTTATTGAAGTGTCACAAAATCTGACCCTGGAACATAAACGCATTGCAAATTTCTGGAATGATAAAATTCGTACAGGAACACCTGCAGGACACTGGGTTTCCATTATGAGCCAGGTTGCAAGACAGCTGAATTTAAAACTGGACCGTGTTGCTCAAATGTATGCTTATATGGGTCCGGCATTGGCTGATGGATTTATTGTTTGCTGGAGAGCAAAGTACCATTACAACTACCTGAGGCCACAGTCTTATATCAGAGATTATATCGATCCAAATTGGTTTCCATTTTTAGTTACGCCTCCATTTCCTGCATATCCTTCAGGACATTCCAGTCTTTCAGGCGGTTGTGCAGAAATCATGAAAGAGCTGTTTGGAGATATGCATATTACTGACTATACTCATCAGGATATAGGTTACTTGCCCAGATCATTTGAAACATTTGCGGCAGTTGCTGAAGAGGCCGCTTTTTCAAGGTTGTACGGTGGGATTCATTATGAATTTGATTCTATTAACGGACTTCGGGCGGGTCACGTTCTCGGAAGATATATTCTGAATAAGATCCAGATTTCCTCAATTCCTAAATAGGTGACATTCTAAGGAATTCAAATTAATATTGAAAACCCTGCCTCTAACGGGCGGGGTTTTTCATTTTTCAATTTCCAATGCAGATGATGTTGGTTTTCCGAAGATAGTAAAGAAATTATTTAACCGGATTTTTGATGAAATCAACCATAAACCTAAAATTGCAGCATAACTTCCCCCGCGTTCAATCCATTCCCAAT
>CAZQYL010000122.1:0-4070 GCA_964597425.1 uncultured Ignavibacteriales bacterium
AAAAAAATCACGGAGGATGTGTAATGGAAACTATAATTAAGGAAAAATGGAATGAAGGCTTAACAAAGGCCGATAATTCATACATGAAAACACGGAGGATAACAATTGATCCTATTACAAGGCTTGAAGGCCATGGAAAGATAGATATCCTGCTTGATGAAAAAGGTGAAGTTGAACATGCTTACTACCAGATCCCGGAAATTCGCGGATTTGAAACCTTCTGTCTTGGAAGACCCGCCGAGGAGATGCCGCAGATAACAAGCCGCATTTGCGGCGTGTGTCCAACGGCGCATCATATGGCTGCAACAAAGGCGCTTGATAGCCTGTACAGCATTGAACCGCCTCCGACAGCCCGTAAATTAAGGGAACTGATCTACAATGCGTTTATGCTTGAAGATCATGCGCTCCATGTTTATGTCCTGGGGGGACCCGATTTTATTGTCGGACCAACCGCTGAAAAGAGCAAAAGGAATATTCTTGGTGTAATTGAAAAAGTTGGGTTGGAAACAGGAAAACGCGTAATAGATATGCGTCGCAAGGTAAGGAATATTATTAACTATCTTGGAGGTAAAGTTATTCATCCTGTATTCGGACTCCCGGGCGGTGTTTCAAAAGGACTCGATCCTGCAGATCTTCCGGAATTCAAAGAAACTGCAAAGGAAGCACTGGAATTCGCACGATTCACACTTCAGGTATTTAAGGATATTGTGCTTAAGAACGATGACTACGTAAAACTCATAACTTCTGATGCATATACCCACCGTACTTATTATATGGGTATGGTTGATGAAAACAACCGGGTAAATTTCTATGATGGGAAGCTTAGGGTTGTGGATCCTGACGGAAAGGAATTTGTAAAATTTGAAATTAAGGATTACCTCGAACATATTGCAGAGCGTGTAGAACCATGGAGCTATGTGAAATTTAATTACCTTAAGAAACTGGGCTGGAACGGATATGTTGAAGATGCAAATACCAGTGTGTACGCAGTTGCACCGCTTGCAAGGCTAAACGCTTCTGCAGGTATGGCCACAGAAGAATCACAGAAAGCTTACGAGGAATATTTTAAAATACTCGGAGCAAAACCCGTTCATCATACACTTGCCAATCACTGGGCAAGGGTAGTTGAAATGCTTCAGGCAGCCGAAAAGATAGTTGAACTGGTAAATGATCCTGAAATTACCGGTGAAAATATCAGGACACTTCCCACAGCAGTTCCAAAGCTTGGGGTCGGTGTAGTTGAAGCGCCCAGGGGAACACTTATCCATCATTTTGAAACAGATGAAAGAGGAATATTAACAAAGGTAAATCTTATTGTAGCAACTCAGAATAACTCAGCAAGAATTGCAATGAGTATAGATAAAGCCGCAAAGGATCTGATCCACGAAGGCAAAGCTAATGACGGATTATTGAATATGATCGAAATGGCTTTCAGGGCATATGACCCGTGTAACGGTTGCGCAACGCACTCACTGCCGGGAACAGTGCCTATAGTCATAAACATTTACGATAAGCAAAGACAACTGCTGCAATCAATTTCTAGATGAATATTTTCAATACGAACGTTTTAATGATGAACATTTTAAGATGAAGACAATGCAAAACAGGATAATGGTACTTGCCCTTGGTAATGATATAATGGGTGATGATGGCGCAGCGCTGGCAGCAGCAAAAGTATTAAGAAATGAATTCGGCAGTGAGATCGATGTTTTTGAGGTCGCCTCTGCCGGATTCATGCTGCTTGACCTGATGGAAGGATATGACAAAGTGATTTTGATCGATACGATACTTTCAACACATAAGCCGGGGCTCATAAGAGAGCTTACCCTGGAAGAACTTACAAGCAGGCATACAAGTTCGCCCCATTATGCCGGACTTCCGGAGATTATGGGCCTTGCTCAAAAACTTGAATTGAGCTTTCCCGATGAGGTGAGGATCCTGGTTATGGAAATTGAAGATCCATTCATAATAAGACAGGGGTTATCACCTGAGATCCGGGAAAAAATACCTGCTCTTGTTGACCGCGTGAAAGAAATAGTAAGTAAGTGGCAGTTCTTAGCCACATCAAAAAATTATGAGTTAACGTACTGATAATCAAATAATTACAACCTCTCTGAATTCACACTTTCCTAAGATAAATCATATTTAGATTACGGGAATAATGCTATATTTGTACTGTAGAGTATAATTATATGAAGGGATATTATTGATATGCATGAACTTTCACTTGCGCAGGATATCATTGAAACCGTAAAGCAAAATGTGACTGCAGATGAACTGACAAAGGTACGCGAAGTTATTGTAGAAGTTGGCGCATTTTCAGGTGTGGTTGCGGATTCTCTCAAATTCTCTTTCGAAGCTATTACATCAGGTACAGAGCTTAATGATGCAGTAATGAAGATCGTTGATATTCCGTTTTGCCTTAAATGCAATGATTGCGGAAGTGAAACATCTACTGAAATACCTATGCTGCTCTGCAGCATATGCGAAAGCAGTAATACACAGATCCTCTCAGGTGATGAGCTGAGAGTTAAAGAATTAAAAATAGCAGAAGAATAATTTAAATACCGGTTCAAATGGAAATAATTAAGATCGAAAGAAAAGTACTTGCTAAAAATGATGCCATAGCATCTGAAATACGCAGCAAGTTTGAAGAAAACGGTGTCTTTGCCATAAATATGGTAAGCTCACCGGGCTCGGGGAAAACCAGCCTTGTTGAAAAAGTAATTGAAAATTTCAGCGGACGTGTAAACATTTCAGTAATAGAAGGTGATGTGCAGACTGATCTTGACGCACAGCGTGTATCTGCGTACAACGTTCCCGTGGTACAGATAATAACCAACGGCGGATGCCATCTTGAAGCAAACCTTGTTAATGATTCGCTTAAGAACCTTGACCTGGTGCAGACTGATCTGCTTATCATTGAAAATGTGGGCAATCTTGTTTGCCCTGCTGGTTATGATCTTGGTGAAGATATGAAGGTTGTTGTTATAAGTGTAACCGAAGGCGATGATAAACCGCTTAAGTATCCCAAAATGTTCATAAATTCCAAAGTACTTGTTATAAATAAAATTGACCTGCTGCCATATGTAAATTGTAACATAGAGCAGCTTAAGCAAAACGCCCTGAAGATAAATCCTGCCCTGCAGGTATTTGAAGTATCGTGTACTTCAGGCGAAGGTGTCGGTAAGTTCTGTGACTTTTTAGAGAGCAGCATTTAAAGATAAATTGATACAAAAAGTTAAAATAGTTATTCGCGGCGTTGTACAGGGCGTCGGGTTTCGACCCTTTATATTCCGGCTTGCCAAAGAGCTTGATGTTAAAGGCTGGATAATAAATTCCTCACAGGGTGTTTTTATTGATGCCGAGGCAGACCGCTCTACCCTTGAGAGTTTCCTAAAAAAAATTGAAAGCGATAGACCAAAGAACTCTTACATTCAGAGCTTTGAACACACATGGCTTGACGCGGAAGGCTTTAAGACTTTTGAGATAAGGGAAAGCAAAGAATCCGGCAGTAAAACTGCACTTGTGTTACCTGATATATCAACATGCAATGATTGCCTTGATGAAATTTTCGACCCTGGTAACAGAAGATACCTGTATCCATTTACTAACTGCACTAATTGCGGACCAAGGTATTCAATAATTGCGGACCTGCCGTATGACAGGTGTAATACAACTATGGGTGAGTTTGAAATGTGCCCGGAGTGCAGGGCTGAGTATACTGACCCGCTAAACCGCAGGTTTCACGCTGAGCCAACCGCTTGCCCCAAATGCGGCCCGCAGGTTACACTAAAAGATACAGATGGTACCGTGTTGTATGAAAAACAGGAAGCAATTGTTAACGCAGTTAAAGCATTAAAAGATGGAAAGATCATAGCATTAAAAGGAATTGGCGGTTACCAGCTATTGTGCGATGCATCAAATAAGGATGCAGTAATAACACTGCGAAAGAGAAAAAGACGCAGCGAAAAACCTTTCGCGTTGATGTTCCCAGGTGCTGAAATGGCAAATGCAGAATGTGAAGTAAGCGAGCATGAGCTTCGCCTGCTTTGTTCGGTAGAAGCTCC
>CAZQYL010000122.1:4170-7445 GCA_964597425.1 uncultured Ignavibacteriales bacterium
CATTTAAAAAATACTATCGCTATCAATAAAGCGAACAATGTATTTATTTCTCAGCATATTGGTGATCTTGAAAATATTGAGTCAATAAACGCATTTAAGCGTGTTATAAATGATATTAAAAGTTTCTATGAACTTACTCCTGAACATGTGATATGTGATTTGCATCCTGATTATATTTCTACAAAGTATGCTGAGTCACTTGATTTACCCGTATACAAAGTGCAGCATCATTATGCGCATGTGCTTTCATGCATGGCTGAAAATGAGCTTGATGGCAGTGATCTGCTTGGTGTATCATGGGATGGAACAGGTTACGGAACTGACGGAACAATTTGGGGCGGTGAGTTTATTGTGCCGCAGGGCACCAGTTTCAAACGTGCTGGATACTTCAAGCCTTTCAGGCTGCCCGGCGGCGAGCAGGCAATTCATGATGTATGGAAAATCGGACTTTCGTTGCTTTACAGCATTTACGGCGAAGAAGTATTTGAACTTGAAAATATTCCATTCCTTAAAAGAAATGATGCTGTGCTGGTAAAGCAGCTGCTGGATAAAAACATCAACTCACCTGTAACAACCAGCGCCGGCAGGCTGTTTGACGGTATTTCGGCAATTATAGGTATCAGAGATACAGCAAACTACGAGGCGCAGGCGGCTATGGAATTGGAATTTGCCGCTGATGATTTCAAAACAAATGAGTATTTTAGTTTTTCCATTGATGATCTTAATGGTTCACTTATCTTCAACTGGGAAAATATGATAAAAGGGACAATTAATGATCTGAATGAATCAGTTCCCAATGGAAAAATCGCGGCAAAATTTCACAATACTCTGGCAGAAGCAATAGTACAGATAGCCCAGAGACTGAAATATAGCAAAGTGCTTCTTACAGGCGGCTGCTTTTTGAATAAATACCTGTTTGAAAAAAGTATCAACAGACTTACAGAAGAAGGATTTAAAGTATACACCCAGCAAAGGGTTCCTTCAGGTGACGGGGGAATTTCTCTGGGTCAAATGAAGTATTCAACTTATATAAATTAAAGAAAGTTATTATGTGCTTAGCTGTTCCCGGAAAAATATTGAACATTGATGATTCAAACGGAGAGTTGATGAAAATGGGAAGGGTAAACTTCGGCGGTATCGTCAAAGAAGTTAATCTTGCTTATACTCCCGATGCTAAAATTGGAGATTATGTTATTGTTCACGTTGGCTTTGCGCTTAACACAGTTGATGAATCTGAAGCAATGAAAGTGTTTGAATACCTTAAGGAAATTGAAGGTCTTGATGAATTAACAGGGGAAGAGAAACAATAAGCCATGAAGTTTATTGATGAATACAGGGATAAAGACGCTTCAATGAAATATTCTGAGCTGATCCATAATATTACCACAAAAAAATGGAATATCATGGAAGTCTGCGGCGGGCAAACTCATGCCATTGTAAAATTCGGGCTTGATGAATTGCTGCCTCCCGGTATTAGACTTATTCACGGACCCGGCTGTCCCGTATGCGTAACTTCGCTTGAACTTATAGATAAATCGATTGAAATTGCATCAAACCCAAATGTAATATTTTGTTCGTTTGGTGATATGCTCAGAGTTCCAGGCTCAAAGAAAGACCTGTTGCAGGTTAAAGCCGAAGGCGGCGATGTAAGGATGATGTATTCACCCCTTGATGCAATTAAAATTGCCAAAGATAACCCCGGTAAAGAAGTTGTATTTTTTGCTGTGGGATTTGAAACAACAGCTCCCGCAAACGCTATGGCAGTTTACCAGGCTAAAGAGCAGGGGATAAAGAACTTTTCAATTTTAGTTTCACACGTATTGGTCCCCCCCGCTATGGAAGCGATATTATCATCTGAAAATAATCTGGTTCAGGGATTCCTTGCAGCGGGACACGTATGCGCTGTTATGGGGTACAATGAATATTACCCGATAGTTGAAAAATACAAAGTGCCTGTTGTAGTCACAGGATTTGAACCGCTGGATATACTGCAGGGAATATACATGACCGTAAAACAGCTTGAAGAAGGAAGATATGAAGTTGAAAACCAATACTCCCGCGCTGTTAATAAAGAAGGAAACTTAAACGCACAGAATATTGTAAGCAGGGTCTTTAAAGTTGGCACAAGGAAGTGGCGCGGGATAGGCGAGATCCCTGATAGCGGACTTGTTCTGCAGGATGAATTTATTGAGTACGATGCATCGCTTAAGTTCGGGCTGGCTGATCTGGTTGTTGAAGAACCAAAAGAATGTATCAGCGGAATAATTCTGCAGGGAATAAAAAAACCGCACGAGTGCGAAGCGTTTGGCAAAATTTGCACACCTGAGCACCCGCTGGGTGCAACAATGGTTTCCAGTGAAGGCGCATGCGCGGCGTATTATAGATACAGAAAAAAATAACAGAGTAGGTCAAAGGCATGCCTTTGACCAGTTGAATAATATGAAAGAATTTACAATGCAATGCCCGATACCGATAAGTGATTACCCCAGAGTGCTGCTTGCTCACGGCGGGGGAGGTAAGCTTATGCACAACCTGATAGAAAAAATGTTCAGTGCAGCATTCAGCAATGATATTTTGAAGCAGGATCATGATTCTGTACAAATCAAAATTGATTCCGGTAAAATTGCTTTTACAACCGATTCATACGTAGTAAAACCCCTATTTTTTCCCGGCGGTGATATTGGTTCGCTCGCAGTTAACGGTACGGTTAATGACCTTTCAATGAGCGGAGCTGTTCCCAAGTACCTGAGCCTTGGTCTGATTATAGAAGAAGGGTTCGGTATGATCGATCTCTGGCTTGTGGTGCAAAGCATAGCAGCTGCCGCTGCAGCTGCGGGAGTGAAAATAGCGACCGGTGATACAAAGGTAGTTGATAAAGGCAAAGGTGATGGTATATTCATCAATACTTCAGGTATTGGTGTAATTGAACATAAATTAAATATTTCGCCAAAGAATATTCAGAACGGTGATGTAATTATTATTAACGGTGATATTGGCAGGCACGGAATTGCAATTATGGCAAAGCGCGAGGGTCTTGAGTTTGAGCATACAATACAAAGTGACTGCGCGCCGTTGAATGAAATTGTGCAGGATATTATCAATGCAGGCGTTGATGTTCACTGCCTGCGCGACCTGACAAGAGGCGGTTTATCAAGCACTTTAAACGAGCTTGCAGCTTCATCAGGTAAAGAGATAGTTATTGATGAAATCTCAGTGCCAGTTCATGAAGATGTGAGGGGAGCGTGCGAAATTCTTGGGTTTGACCCCATGTATGT
>CAZQYL010000123.1:0-7340 GCA_964597425.1 uncultured Ignavibacteriales bacterium
AGGATATAAAAAACCCGGAAGCAATAAATCACTTCCGGGTTTAGCATGAAAAAAATCGGCAAACTGCAGGTTCTAAAGGAGAAAACAATACAGGAGGAAATCAGCGAGTCGAGCGATTTCACATGCTGCTTACCAGGAGGCAGTTTAGGTAAACAGCGATTTGTTTCTTTTGTGATACCAGCCTACAGCCTGCCATTTATAATAACACAAACACACTTAAAATAATTTCAACCCCCTTAATTATTTTCTCTTTTATGCGATTTGTTTTGAATATCTAATGAATTTTCGGTATATTTATCAAAATTATGCAGGAAAATGAATTTTTTAAGGACAAAGACAAGTTTTCTGAAGCCGAAAAACAGAGGGCTTCTCACAGTCTTTGGTATTATTCCTGGATAAGATTTAAGAGAAATAAGCTTGCTATGGCGGGCCTCATCACCCTCATATTATTGATTTTAATCGCAATTACTGCGCCAATTTTGGCACCATTTGACCCGAACGACCAGACTTTGGAATATGCAACAAAACCTTCCGGTTTCAAGGGAAATGTCCTTCTTAAAAAAGCTCTCGAAGGAACAGACTTCATTCCGGTAAAAAATATAATCAAAACCACGGCAGATACTGTTTTTTATAATGATTACAGCGGTTCTGAAAGAACAATTGCCAAAAGTGAACTTGTTGCAGGGGATGAATCAAAATGGCACATAGAGCCTACTTACCTTCTCGGTACCGATAGGTACGGACGGGATATCCTGAGCAGGCTTATTTATGGGAGCAGGATAAGTCTTTCTGTAGGCGTAATTTCAGAAAGTATCGCCATATTCATTGGTGTATTCCTTGGGGCTCTGGCAGGTTATTTCAGGGGAAAGACAGATGCCGTCATAATGTGGTTCATTAATGTAGTATGGTCATTCCCTTCAATCTTATTTATCATTGCGTTATCAGTTGTACTCGGAAAAGGTTTTTGGCAGTCATTTGTTGCAATAGGCCTTACCGGCTGGGTTGATATTGCAAGAATTGTCAGGGGCCAGTTCTTTTCACTTCGTGAAACCGAATATGTTGAAGCAACTCGCGCGCTTGGGTACAGATCGACCCGTATAATTTTCAGGCATATTTTGCCAAATACAATAGGTCCCATAATTGTAACAGGCACCGCGGGTCTTGCAACATCTATAATATTTGAAGCGAGTTTGAGTTTCCTCGGGCTTGGCGTTCAGCCGCCAACAGCAAGCTGGGGGCAGATGGTATTTGACGGATACAAGTATATTGTTGCCGGTACAAATTACGGTCTGGCTTTGTACCCATCACTTGCCATCATGATCACTGTTTTTGCCGTCAACCTTATTGGTGACGGTTTGAGGGATGCTTTTGATCCAAAGATGAGAAGATAAATTTTTTGGTTTTTCATTTTAAAACCCTGTTAAAATAATCACAGAAACTTTGAATGCCTGTATATAATGGATGAACTGAAACACTTATTGTTCCTTACCAGGATTGACGGTTTGGGAGCTGTCCGCATTAAAAGGCTTATAGAAAAATTCGGCAATGCCGGCAATGTTTTTGATGCCTCTCATAAAGAGCTTGCTGAAATTGAAAATATAAGTGAAAGATCCGCGAATGCTATTCTGAATTCATTCAAGAGTTTTGATGAATTCGATCCTGTTTATGACGAGTATATTGCAAAGGCTGAAAAACAAAACATAACAATTGTGCCTCTTTCCGATGAGAATTATCCTGAACTTCTGAAGAGGATTTATGATCCACCTGTGGTTTTGTATATTAAGGGTAAATATGAACCTGCTGAACTTCAGAATTCTGTTGGGATAGTGGGTACCAGGAAGCCTTCTGATTATGGCAAAAAAATGGCTGAGCGCTTTGCGGAAGACCTTTCAACTGCGGGAATTTGTGTTATCAGCGGTTTTGCAAGAGGAGTTGATACTTATGCACATAAAGCCGTGCTGAAGAATAAAAATTCTGCAGCAATAACAGCCGCAGTATTCGGCTGCGGAGTTGATATGATATATCCTCCTGAAAACAAGGCATTGTACGAAGAAATGTGTGAAAAGGGTTTGCTTATTTCCGAATATGAAATATCAGCATTCCCTGATGCGGTCAATTTTCCCAAAAGGAACAGGATCATTAGCGGGCTTTCACTTGGAACAATTGTAATAGAAAGTGATATTGATGGAGGTGCCCTTATAACAGCAAGGACAGCCCTCGACCAATCACGGGAAGTATTTGCAGTTCCCGGTTATGTGACTTCAAAAGTAAGTCACGGTACGAACGCACTTATAAAGAACGGCCAGGCAAAACTCGTTGAAAACCTTGATGATGTGCTTGTTGAGATAAGTAACAAGTTAAAAGGATTGAAACTTTCCACCGCAAATGGAAATTCAGTTACTATACAAAGTGTTCCTGAGCTGAGCGGCAATGAAAAGCTGGTTTATGACACTTTTTTGATGACAATTGAGCCGATCCACATAGATGCGATATCAGAGAAATCGGGATTGAATATATCAGATTCATTGGTGACATTGCTTAATATGGAATTCAAAGGGATAGTCGAACAGCTGCCGGGCAAAAGATTCAGGATCAGGAATTAATTAATAACTTTTTGAGGGTATTCAATAATTGCTTAAAAATTCACAGGGACAGATATTACAGCAGAAACTTTCGCCTCAGGCAATACAGGCACAACTGCTGCTTGCAATACCAACCATTGCGCTTGAGCAGGAGATAAAAAAACAGCTTGAAGATAATCCTGTTCTTGAAGATGGCATAGATGCTGATGATAAGGTTACCCCTGAAAGCTCTCCTGAAGAAAGCTATGATCAGGAAGTGTGGAATGACTACCCGGGCAGGCAGAATTACAGCAGTAATTTCTCCGGGACAGATGAAGAAAGAACCGATTACCTGCTGAACAAACAGGGCAGGCAAAGGGAAACACCGCTTGAACAGATATACCGTATGGGCCTTGAAAGCGACGAACTTATCATTGCCGAAGAAATTCTGGGGAACCTTGAAGATGACGGGTATTTAAGGATACCGCTTAATGAGATTAGCGAGGATATTGCGGAAAAATATGGCTTTGAACCAGCCGGCGAAAAGCTGGAAAGTGTGCTGAATACAGTTCAAAATCTGGATCCGCCCGGAATTGCAGCAAGGAACCTTCAGGAGTGTCTTTCTATACAATTAAATGACCGTTCAAACGGCTTAACAGATAATGACCGTGATCTTTGTTTAAGGATGATCAATGACCATTTTGAGGAGTTTAAACTTAAACACTTTGAAAAGCTTTCTAAACTGCTTAATGTTAAACTTGTTAAAATAAGTGAACTTTTTGAGATAATACATAAACTGAACCCAGCGCCCGGCAAACAGGATATTGCAGCCGATTATATTATCCCTGATTTCCTGGTTAAGGAAATTGAAGGTGAACTGGAAGTTGAACTGACTGGTGACTCCCGTCCGGGAATAAAGATAAGCAAAAAGTATCTTGATATGATGAAAGATAAATCAACTGGCAAAGATACCAGGGAATTCTTGAAAAGCAAAATGGATTCCGCCAAATGGTTTATAAATTCGATTCAGCAAAGAAGAGATACTATGCTTAAGATAATGAATGCAATTGTAAGAAGGCAGCATGAATTCTTTATATCTCACGGTGAAAACCTGAAACCGATGTTTGAGAAAGATATTGCTGAAGATGTAAGTATGGATATTTCAACCGTAAGCAGGGTGGTAAGAGGTAAATATGTTCAAACAGATTTTGGGATCTATGAACTAAAATACTTCTTCTCATCAGCAATGAAAACCGAGAGCGGGGAAGATGTTTCTAACAAGATCTATATGGATAAGATAAGAGAACTTATTGAAAAAGAAGATAAGGCAAAGCCGCTAAGTGATGATAAAATAGCCGAAATCATGAATAAAGATGGATTCAGCCTGGCGCGCAGAACTGTGGCTAAATACCGCGAAAATATGAAAATTCCAAAGGCAACTTTAAGAAGAAAAATCATATTGAACTAATTAGAATATCTGTGAATATTAGTATTTAGCTTTGGAATTATATAGCTAAATAACTGATTTTATAAAGAAAAGAACATCAAGGCATTAATAATAAGGAGCATATTTTGAAGAACAGGATTTTGAGTACCACAGTAATTGGTCTTATAAAAGATGGTAAGGCTGCAATGGGCAGTGATGGACAGGTTACAGTAGCTAATACTGTGCTAAAACACAATACTAAGAAGGTTAGAAAGATATACAAAGACAAAGTTCTTGCGGGTTTTGCGGGCTCAACCGCGGATGCACTTACGCTGTTTGAAAAATTTGAAGCAAAACTGGAGCAGTACAAAGGCAATTTGCCGCGTGCGGCTGTTGAGCTTGCCAAAGATTGGCGCACTGACAGGTATCTGCGCAGGCTGGAGGCTTTGCTGGCTGTAATGGATAGCACTCACGCATTTATAATTTCAGGTAATGGTGATGTAATTGAACCGGATGACGGAATTGTAGCTATCGGTTCCGGGGGCAGTTTTGCAACCGCGGCAGCAAGGATGCTTGTAAAATACTCTCAGTTACCGGCAGTAGAAATTGTAAAAGAATCGCTTAATACAGCAGCAGAAATTTGCATTTACACAAATCACAATGTAACAATAGAAGAATTATAAGAACCCTTTTAAATTAATAATTATGATAGAAAGAGCAAATCTTTAAAATGTCAGAAAAAACAGAAGATAACATAGTAACCGATAATACGAATGACAGGACCGATGAAAAATCAACTGCAAACGGAAAACCGGAAAAGAAACCGAGGGCTAAAAAAGAAGTCAAGACTGATGAAAAGCCCCTTGATAAAGAACTTACGCCATCAGAAATAGTAGCTGAGCTAGATAAATATATCATTGGGCAGAATAACGCCAAAAAGTCTGTTGCGATAGCACTCAGGAACAGGTGGCGAAGGAAACAGATCCAGGACAGCCTGCGTGAAGAAATAATGCCGAATAATATTATTCTTATCGGACCCACGGGTGTTGGTAAAACAGAAATTGCCAGGAGACTTGCAAAACTTTCCAATGCACCATTTATAAAGGTGGAAGCATCAAAGTTTACTGAAGTTGGTTATGTAGGCAGGGATGTTGAGTCAATTGTAAGAGAACTTACTGATCTTGGCGTAAGCATGGTTAAATCAGAGAAAAGTATAGAAGTTCAGAAAAAAGCTGAATACCTTGCAGAAGAACGCATTCTTGATATTTTGCTGCCGCCTGTAAAAAAGAAACATGATGATGGCGCGTCAGCAGGGCAGGCTACACTTGGATTTTCAGCGCCGGCCCATACTACTGAAGAAGACAAAGAAGAGAACTTCAAGACACGCGAAAAATTCCGCGAGAAGCTGTTAAAGGGCGAGCTTGATGAAAGAGTTATTGAAATAGATGTAAGCGGCGACGGCATGCCTATGATGCAGGTAATGGGTCCTATAGGACTTGACGATATTGGCGTAAATCTTCAGGATCTATTCAGCAGCGTTATGCCAAAGAAGATGAAGAAACGCAAAATGACCGTAAAAGAAGCACGCGTTGTGCTGGTTCAGGAAGAGGCTCATAAACTAATTGATATGGATTCCGTTATTAAGGAAGCTGTTACACGAGTGCAGGAATACGGAATTGTATTTATTGATGAGATAGATAAAATCGCCGGTCCGCAGGGCAAAGGTCAGGGACCCGATGTTTCACGGGAAGGCGTTCAGCGTGATTTGCTGCCGATAGTTGAGGGTTCAAGCGTAACAACAAAATACGGTTCTGTTAAAACAGACCATGTTCTCTTTATTGCTTCCGGTGCATTCCACGTTGCAAAACCAAGTGACCTTATTCCTGAATTACAGGGAAGATTCCCGATAAGGGTTGAATTGAACAGTCTTACGGAAGAGGACTTTGTTAAGATATTAACTCAGCCGCAGAATGCACTGCTTAAGCAGTATGAGGCTCTGCTGAAATCCGAGGGTGTTGACCTGAGCTTTGAGGATGACGGCATACTTGAAGTTGCGAAAATTGCAGCAGAAGTGAATGAACAGGTAGAAAATATCGGAGCAAGAAGGCTTCATACGATACTTTCAACTGTTCTGGAAGAGATATTGTATAACACACCTGATAAGAACAAAGAAAAGAAAATTGTAGTTGATAAAAATATGGTAAATGATAAGCTGAAGGATATTGTAAAGAACAGGGACTTAAGCAGGTATATTCTTTAATATTTTATTATCTTTGTAACCAGTAAGTACTAATCTGAATTCTAAAAGGAGAGAACATAATGCGATTTTCTATTAATTTGCTGCTGATACTGGCATTATTTACAGGCAGTTTGTATGCCCAGCAAAAAACGATTCTGAAATTATCTGATAGCCGCAGCTTTTTGAAAAGCAGCGAAGGACTTCTTTCAGAGCAAAAAAATGACCCTGAAGCAGTATTCAAGAAGAATTTCCAGCTTAAAACACGCAAGACAGTTACTTCATATTTTGGTGCAGGATACTCATTTATGATCTTTACAAATTCTTATATGAGTTCTGCATTTCCGGTGCTAGATACGAGGAACGGCAGTTTTTTAACGAACATTAATCTTTTCTTTGGATTCGCAATTGCCAAAGCGGTAACAATGGAAATATCACCATCGATCCTGTTTACCAGCAACAACAGGCAGGTTGATTATGCTTTAACGCCGGCTAAAGTTATAAATGGTGCATCATATAATTATGCTCACACAAGTACAAACGGCATAATTGCGCTGCCAATTGCATTAAATGTACGATTCTTCCCGTTATTCAAACAAAAAACGTTTGCAAGATTATTCTTCATTGGCGGCGGTGTAGGTGCCGCATGGATCCGTGAAGAAAATGATGTCTCATATAATAATTCACCAAATACATTTTATTATTACAGCGATCCGGGTCAGAACGGTTACTCAACCAGTCAATGGGCTCCGCTATTCAGAGCGCTTGCAGGGTTTACCGGTACAGGAGGGCAATTTGGCTTTGGCGGTGAATTAAGTTACAACTTTATTCCGCTTAAGCAGGATATTTCGCAGCCTTTTGCCACAAGGTTCGCAAAAGATATGAATAGTGTTGATATTACTATAAGATTCTATTTCAGTTTGTAACATACTTTGCATAAAGTTTGTTTTTAAAGCAGTGTTTTTACACTGCTTTTTTTATTTATTTTAAAAATAGTTGTTAATAGCGACAAATGTCATTGGAATCGCCTGTGCTGATTTTGTATATTTGTATCTCCCCATTGGCTCCGATCCAATAACTGTTTTCATTTCTTAGAAGGAGTTTGTTATGATTTCAA
>CAZQYL010000124.1:0-4034 GCA_964597425.1 uncultured Ignavibacteriales bacterium
ACATCGCCAATCACATTAAAAAGCTGCGTTATATCACCGCCGCGCTTTGGGGGTATTACCTCAAAGCTGATAAGCGGCTTATGTTTGCTTTTTGCCTTCTCTAAATGTTCAATTACTTTCACGCTATACCTGATTTATTATAATTACCTTATATCCGGTGTAATATTATTCGCTTTACTGCCTGTCAGATTCTGCTTGGTGCCTTTATCGACATCAATTATCCATACGCTTGAAGTTCCTTCACCCTGGCTATCGAAAACTATTTTATTGCCGTCGGCTGACCAGTTATATTCAATTACATTTCCGTCTTCGCTGGTAAGCTGCCTTACGGAACTGCCATCTGACTTAACAAGGTATATCTGGAACTTACCCGCTTTATCGGAAACATAAGCAAGATACTTGCCATCGGGTGACCACTTGGGATTATATGAGCTTCCGCTGTTTGAAATAACTTTTACATTCTTGCCCGTAGCGTCACACATCTTAAGCGTGCCCTTATAATTTATATCAAATGAGGAATACGCTATTTTTTTATCATCGGGTGAATACGTTCCGTAAATTTCAGCATCTTTAGTTGCCACAATTACTTTCTGCGCATCATCAGTTGTATCGGTTAAGTTCAGCACTACCAGATCAAAATTCTGCTCAGCGCTGGAAGAGTAAACTATTTTCTGCCCGTCATGAGAGAACTCCGCGTGAGTCGCAAGGCTTCCATCACTGATGGGGAAAGTCTCGCCTGTTGCCATATCCATTATATAGATAGCATTGCTCAGCTCTTTTTCTGAACGGTACATAAGCATCGAGCCGTCAGTTGTGAACTGCGGATCAAGCCCGCCATCTATGAATGTGGGGAAACGGAAAGTCGCCGTATCATCAAGATCGACCATATACAGGTAATCGCTAATCCTGTTAGTTGCAAGGAAAAGTATTTTGTTGGTCTTTGGAACAAACTTCGGCGAGTAGCAGTCAAGCTCAAGAAAGCTTACCTGTTTAACATCATCGCCGTCTTCGTTCATAACGAAGATCTGCTGTTTATCATTTTTGGTGGCATCGCTTGAAAAAGCGATAAGTTTTTTCTGGGGGAAAATGTTTGCTGCCGTAACAATAAGTAAAACTGCGGTTAGAAGAAGGTTTTTCATCAAATTGAGCCTATAAATCCGTTAAAATTATTAGATATTCTGTAATTTTACCCAATTTTTTGGACTCTTTCAAGGAAGTAATTTTCCTTGAAACACCATCTATTTATTAGTAATTTACCTTAATATTTTACAAAAATGCTGAAATTTTAACTCTGCTTTAGTGATTATATACTAATAAGCAGGTAAATCACAGGAAGATCCATATTTAATTGAACAGGTACTCTGAATATAACTCTTTACCCAACAGGGGAACTGTATTTTTAGGATTTTTCCTGAGGAAATTTACGGTATTTTTGTATCTTGCGGTAATAATTGCTGCTGTTACTTACCCCCGGGTATTTGCGCAAACTAACATAAAGAGCAATCTCGAAGTATTTGAGCAGGAAATATCCGGCGAGCTGGAAAAATTCTTTTTCATGCCCGGCGTTAACCGCGATGTGAAGTTTGTGTTTTGGGTAAGCTCACCCAAAAAGAGCAAGGAAGATAAGAAGTTCATTGAAAGCGTTGTAAAAAAAACCGCCGATAGGAATAAGCTTAAATATTCCATAGCCAAAGATGAAGTTATGGATTCACCCGATACGGTTTACAATAAATGCGCCATAACGGTGAATAAGCTATACACAGATTATACCAAGCTTATCAAAAACGGATTCCTTGGTGAAAAAAGTATGCAGCGCGAAATTACTTCATCACTGGATGTAAATATTTCATCAAATAACGGTGAAGTATTGGTTAGTGATGAAATTAAGACTAAGTATGATGATGAAATTCCGTATGATGATTACACACAGTTTGAAAGCGCGGAATACAAATTTACACAGTCCACACAGCCTGATATAAGCCTTCTGGAATCAATAATTTTTCCGGTGGCAGTAGTGGCAATATCAGCGGTAGCAGCTATACTGTTTTTTTCTATAAGATCGAAATAAATAAAGATAAAACATAACAATTGAAAAAACTCAAATTATCAGCACTCGTTTTAATTGCCCTCTTTACGGTTCAGTTTTTAACAGGATGCGGTTCATCAAAGACCGATATTACAACAGATGATCCTGAAACAGCTTTCAGCATTGCAAAGAAGAAATACGATAAAAGAGATTACGTAGATGCAATTGATGACTTCTCATTCATAAAAATACGATTCCCCGGCACCGATGTATCGGATAGAGTGCAGTTCTACCTGGCATCAAGCTACTTCTACCAGAAGGAACTTATTCTGGCAGCGTATGAATTTGAGAGCTTCCTCAAGAACTTTCCTTTAAGCCCCTTGAATGCCGAAGGCAAGTATATGCTTGGCAATACTTATTATGAGCTCTCGCCAAAATCATCGCTTGACCAGCAGTTCACCAAAGAAGCAATGAACCAGTTCCTTTCATATATTGAGTCATACCCGCAGGATAAAAATGTACCCGATGCAGAAAAGAAAATAAAGGAAATGCGCAATAAGCTTGCTTACAAAGATTACTTTACTGCCGAGCTTTACATGAAGACCGATAACTACAAGGCGGCTTCGCTGTACTTCCAGGCTGTGTATGATGAGTATATTGATAGCGACTGGGCTGATGACGCAATGGTGGGACAGGCTGAAGCATACATAAACGGCAAACGGTATGAAGATGCAAAAAAAGTGCTGGATAAGTTCAATAAACTTTTCCCCAACAGCAATTTAAAAACAAAAGCAAATACATTGCAGAGCAGAATAAAAGACCTCCAGGCTGGCAAATAATTACAGAGGGAAAATAATTTTTAAATATTAATGAGCGAACTGAAACCAAAAACTATGAAGGAATCACAGGTTACTATGATAGAACTTGTGCTGCCTAACGATACCAATATATTAAAGAACCTGCTGGGCGGAAGGCTTATGCACTGGATGGATATTGCCGCGGCTATGGCCGCATCAAGGCATTGCCATAACGTTGCTGTTACAGCGGTGGTTGATGATCTTTCTTTCCACGAGCCAATCAGGCTTGGCAACATTGTATCACTTTGCGCAAATGTTAACCGCGCTTTTAATACTTCTATGGAAGTGGGTGTGAAAGTTGAAGTCGAGGATTTTAAGACAGGCGAAAAGAAACACTCAAACAGCGCGTATTTTACTTTTGTAAGCGTTGACAGCGATACTTATAAAAAAATGCCTGTACCGCAGATAATTCCGGAATCACCTGAGGAAAAAAAATGGTACAACGATGCACTAATACGCAGGGAGCAGAGACTTAACCAAAAACACGGCATTATTCATAATTAATAAATTAAATTAATGCCGGAAAATATACCAGCTAATAATACACCAGCTAACAATAATACAGGAAGCAGCATAGTACTTAAAGCAGTTAACCTTACGAGAAAATTTGACAGGAAAACTATTTTTGAAAATGTGAACTTTGAGCTCACACCCAAGAGTGCAACTGCCATTACCGGCAGGAACGGCTCGGGAAAATCGACGCTTATCAAAATAATCGCTAACCTGCTGATTCAGTCATCGGGAGAGCTGAATCTGTTTGATGGTGGCGCAAAAGTAAAAAAAGAAAATGTATTTAAATACATCGGGTTTGTATCGCCATACCTGAACCTTTACGATGAATTCACAGGATACGAAAACCTGAAAATAATTTCCGATATCCGCGGCTCAGGCCACGGGAATATTGATAATGTATTAAAGCGCGTTGGACTCTATAACAGGCGCAATGACCTGCTGAAAATTTATTCATCAGGAATGAAGCAAAGGCTTAAAATAGCCTTTGCAATTTTACATGAACCGAAAATTATGCTGCTTGATGAACCCACAAGCAATTTAGATCTTGAAGGAATTTCTGTGGTGGATGATATTGCCAATGAATACAAGCGTGACCGCATACTTATTATCGCAACAAATGATGCGCATGAGCGCTCATT
>CAZQYL010000124.1:4134-7299 GCA_964597425.1 uncultured Ignavibacteriales bacterium
CGTTACGCCGTGAATGCCCTGCTTATGTTCATTATTGTGGTAATATCGGTAATAAAATTTTCACTTGGCGAAGATAAGCTTTCCGCAGAAATGAACTCAGGGCTGTTATGGATAATCATATTTTTCGCAACATCAAACGGACTCTCAAGAGTGTTCGTATCAGAAGAAGAGCGGGGCACATCACTTGTACTTAAATTAAGCTCAGCAGCCGGTGCAGTTTTTCTGGGCAAACTTATCTTTAATACAATATTAACACTTATAATAAATTTCCTGATAATTTTCCTCTATATTATTATCACCGGACTGGATATAAAGAACCTTGCTTTGTTTTCATTGACTATCGGACTCGGTAACCTGGGGCTCTCGGCAGTAATGACTATAATCGCCGCATTAATATCCAAAGCAAGTTCAAAGGGTACTCTGTACCCGGTGCTGTCATTCCCGCTGCTGCTGCCGCTGCTGCTTGCAGCAATAAGCGCAACAACGCTCACAATTGAAGGCGCGCCGATGGGCGCTATTGCAGGTGAGCTTCAGATGATAGCCTCATATACAATTGTTGTAATTACCGCATCATTTTTGCTTTTTGAGCTTGTCTGGCACGATTAGAATTACACGTACTTAGTTCCTTAGAACTTAACTTATGCACCCTAACAAATTTTTAATATTATGATCTATAAAGGAAGAGCTACAAGAATAATAATCACTGGTAATATCAAACAGTGTAAAAATTTTTACACCCTGTCACTAGCAATAATAACTTGACATATCGGTAAAAAAATTTTAGATTGAACTAACAAAACAAGAGGAATTGCCATTGGCGTATTTTGACGATATCGAATTTGAAGAAGGTTCAAAACGGAAAAATCTGGATAAAGAACAGCTCATAGAAGCCCTGCTGAACAGGCGTGAGCGTATTATGCCCGATCTCGATATCGATTCCATAGATGATATTGTTAATTACCTGCTTGAAAAGAATCTGCACACTAAGGCAATATCATGCCTTAATACGTTGCTTGATTACTTCCCCTATTCCAACGAAATCTGGCAGAGAAAAGCGATAATTTATGATCACAAAGGTGAGTTTTCAAAAGCGCTGGAGTGCTTTGACCAGGCAATTAATCTGAATCCAAACGATGAAGAGGCATTGATAAACAAAGGAATAACACTTGATAATTCAGGGTTATTCACTGAGTCAATTGAGTGTTTTGATGTAGTTCTTAACTTCTCGCCAAATAACATAGATGCCCTGTTTAACAAGGGACTCATCCTTGAGAAAATTGATAAGTTTGAGGATGCAATATCTTGCTTCCAGAAAATAATTGAGCTTGACCCCGACCATAAGGATTCATACTATGAAATGGGTTACTGCTTTGATTATATAGACAGGCTGCAGGATTCACTTTCAGCCTACGAAAAACACATCGGTATCGTACCATTCAATTACAACGCCTGGTATAACAAAGGCGTTGTGCTCAGCCGTATGGGCAGGTATTATTACGCTATTGAAGCATATGAAATGGCACTATCAGTCAATCCCAAATTCGCATCCGCGTGGTATAACAAGGGTAATGCCTATGCAAGCCTGGGCGTATTAACGCGCGCTATTGAAGATTACAAAACCGCGCTTGGAATCAACAGGAAAGATGTTTACGCATTGTATAACCTGGCAAGCGCTTATGAGCAAATGGCTGAATACAAAGGCGCAATTGAATATTTCTCAAAAGCCGTAATGATAGAACCCGGCCATTATGAATCATACTTCGGCAGAGGCAACTGTTATTACCAAATAGAAGATTTTAATAAAGCACTCAGAGATTACGATAAAGCAGTTGAGCTCTTCAAGGAAAATCCCGAGCTATGGTACGCAAAAGCAGATGCTGAATATAATTTAGGCAGAATGCATGAGTCGATAGTAAGCTACAAAACCGTGCTTAAGCTAAGCCCTGATAATCACCAGGCATCGCTTGATCTTGCGAATACTTATATTGATACCGAGCAGTTCAAGCTGGCTGATGAAATACTGACAATGCTGATTGGGCTTAAAACCGCATGGGCAGAGCCCTATTATGCCAAAGCGAAGCTGTACTTCCTGATGGCGGAAGTTGAGCTTGGATTGAAGTATATTGAAATGGCTTTCATGATAAATCCGAATGAACGTTTTGAATTTGATTTTGAAAGGGATTGGGAAAAAGTTCTGCAGTTCCTGATCGCAAGAGATAACTAGAGTTTCATGTACAAGGGTTGCAATTTGTAAGAATTTCAAGAACAAGGGGTTGCAACCCCTTTTTCTATTAATAATAACTACTCCTTTATCACAACATCCAGAACTTTTTTATCTTTTATCTGCAGCAGCCGTTTGCTTTTCAGCCTGCGGACTATATCATAATTATGTGTAGCAATAAATACCGCAGTACCTTTATAATTGATATTCAGCAGTAATTTAATTATTTCAAACGATACAAACGGATCAAGATTGCCGGTAGGTTCATCAGCTATCAGGATATACGGCTCATTAACAATTGCACGGGCTATTGATACCCGCTGCTGCTCGCCGCCGGAAAGTTCATTCGGCATTTTTTTGTATGAATCAAATACACCTACTTCGTTTAGGACATTATACACTTTTTTCTTGATAACATCAGGTTTCATTCCGGATAAGTACAGTGGCAATGCAACATTTTCAAACACATCCCTGTCGTTCAAGAGCTTGTAATCCTGGAAAACAAAACCAATTTTTCTGCGCAGCACGGGAATTTCGGGCCTTTTGATATGTTTTGAATTGAACCCGTACACAACAAGCTCACCCGCCTGCGGAAAAAGCTCCATGTTTATCATTCTAAGCAGGCTGGTTTTACCAGTACCGCTCTCGCCAATGAGGAAAACGAACTCACCCTTATCTATCTGGAACGATACATCTGTAAATAACTCCTTTGAAGGATATGCGTATGAAATATTGTTAAAATTTATCAATTATTTTCTTCCCGGTTTTTGTTTTAACCTGTTACGTGAAAGTTTATCTGCCCATTTGATTGCCTCTACAAGGCTTACTTCACTTGCTGTACCCTTACCCGCAATATCAAACGCTGTGCCGTGGTCAGGCGAAGTGCGTACAAACGGCAAACCTGCGGTAAAATTGGTTCCTTTATGACCCGCAAGCATTTTAAA
>CAZQYL010000125.1:0-1335 GCA_964597425.1 uncultured Ignavibacteriales bacterium
ATTTCATCCTGGCTGTGAATACCGCTGTCATTTTCAAGTGGTTTAATTCCCATAAGCCTGATAATAAGCGCAGCGGAAACATTAAGCAGCCATATGAATGGTTTGAAAATTTTGTAGAAAATTGTCAGCGGGTATGAAAGCCATAATGTAGCGCTCATGTATTTCCTTATCGCGAAAGCCTTTGGAGCCAGCTCGCCGATAGTAATAGTGAAGTATGTAATTATAAGTAAACCGAAAATTACAGCAAGTGTCTGGCTGAATGAATCTGAAATACCCAGGGCGATGAATGCCGGCTGCAGTAAATGAATGAAAATATCCTCGCCAACCCAGCCTAAGAGCAGGTTAACAAATGTAATACCAAGCTGCGTAGCTGAAATATATTTATCAAGATCGCCGATAACTCCCTTTGCCCTCATTGCCCTTAGATTGCCTTTAGCTGCAAGCGCGTCAATTTCAGCAGAGCGAACGCGGATTATGGCATACTCAGTCACCACAAAAATTGCGTTAACTAAAATAAGAACTACTATGAATACTGCCTGGATTATCAAATTATGGTCTAATGGATAATTTTCTGAGATTAATGAACTCAAAAATCAATACTATATTACAAATTTACTAAAGCCTGAGACCAAAAATAATTCAAAAAGTATTCAAGACTTTTTAAACACACCCCGTCCAGCCTGCGGCTGTCCACCACGTGTCAGAGCCAGTTCTTCGACCTCTCAAGAGGGGAATTAAAGGCACTGTATCTGCGCCTCGCTCCAAAAATCAATACAATATCCTGAACTTAATTGTATGATCAATCCCCTTCAGCTCATTTATCACCTTTGGGTCATACTTTTTACTGATATCTGTAATAACATACCCAATCAGCTCGTTGGTTTTAAGATACTGCCCTATGATATTGATATTATTTTTGGCGAATACTGCGTTAATTTTTGCCAGTATACCCGGTGTGTTGTGGTGAATATGTATCAGCCTGTGGGCATTTTCAAATGATGGCAGCTGAATATTCGGAAAATTAACGCTGTAATATGAATTACCGCTATTGATAAAATCTATCATCTTGCGCGGTACAAAATTAGCAATATCCTTCTGCGCCTCATCAGTGCTGCCGCCTATATGCGGCGTAAGTACAACATTAGGCAGACCCTGAAGCCTGCTTGTAAATTTTTCATCATTGCTTACAGGCTCATATGGGAATACATCAACAGATGCGCCGCGCACCTTACCGGAATTTATGCTGTTTACCAGTGCATCAATATCAACCACAAATCCCCGGCTTAGGTTCAGGAAAATCACGCCGTCTTTCATTTGGCGGAATTCTTTCTCCCC
>CAZQYL010000125.1:1435-7156 GCA_964597425.1 uncultured Ignavibacteriales bacterium
ACAAGCTCAACAACACTCCTTGTATTGCTGAAAGGCGCATTGAATGCTATTATTCCCCTGCTTAAGCAGGCATTCAGGTCAATCTGATTTGTACCAACGCAAAACGCGCCAACTGCCAGAAGCTTTTTAGCTTTGGCTAGCACTTTTTCTGATACAATGGTTTTGGAACGAATGCCCAGAATCGAAACGTCCTTGATTCTTTCAGCAAGTTCATCTTCGCCAAGGCTCCTGGCAACAGACTCCACCATATAGCCTTCGGCTTTAAAAAGCTGCATGGCATCTTTGTGAATATTTTCCAGCAGCAGTACTTTTATTCTGTTCTTTGGGTATGATATACTCATTGGTAATTTGGATATATATAAAAATTCATCAAAACTCGGTGTAATGTGGTCAGCCTTTTTCATAACAGCAAGCCGCTCAATATTTTCTGTGAAGGCGTAGAATTTTGAAATTAACCCGGATTCTTTAAGCTCATAATCAGTATGACCATCACCGATAGCTATCAGCTCACCAATTAATTTCAGCTTCCTAAGCTGCTTAACCTTACCTCCAGCCTGCGCAAGCAGGCAGGTTTTATCAAAACCTGTAATTTTGCCTTTAGAGCCGAAAACAAATGAATTGGCATAAACATTCTTAGCGGGAATTCCGAACCTCATCACAACCGGGATGATATACTCTTTGAATCCGCCGGAAATTATAATAATTCTGTCAGCATACTTCCTGAAAAAATCTTTATTTGTTGTAACTGATTGTGATACCTTCCTGTTCAATCTCTTTACAAGCTTTTCAATATGGCTTTTATCAGCATTCAACAGCGCAATTCGTTTGTTGAGTGATACGGGAAACGTCAGCTCACCATTCATTGCAGCATCGGTCAGCCCGCGGATCTGCGTGCAAACAGCATCCCTTTGCGGATGAGCTTTCAATGAAATTTCAGCAAGTTCATCAAGAGCTTCAACCTTTACGAACGTACTATCAAAATCTATTATAAAATAGCGGTCTGTTAACATAAATAAAAAATGACCAGTTTTTTATGCCGGTCATTTTTAATGGAATAATTATTTAGAATTATATATGAATAATATCATTATACACTACAAATGCCATGAATGCCATCAGGATGATAAACCCTACATTCTGCACTACTATCTGTATCTTGTGTGAAACAGGCTTGCGGAAAATTCCCTCGTAAAGCAGGAACATAAAATGTCCGCCATCAAGCGCGGGGAATGGCAGGATATTGATTATCGCAAGCGTAATTGAAAGCATCGCCATAAAGCCAAGGAATGAAAGGAAGCCGCCTTCGGCTGACTGTCCCGCATACTGAGCAATTTTTACGGGTCCGCCTACAGCCTTGCTGAAAGCAATATCACCCTTGATTATCTTCCACATCGATTTAACGAAGAGCACTACTCCATAGTGCCACAGGTCGTTAAAGCCCTGGGGTATTGCGGAAATTACGTTATAATTTATAGTCTTAACTGTACCTGTATACTTACCAATGCCTATGCCAATTGTGCTATCTGCAGCGGGTTTTACAATACCGTTCATCACGGAACCGTTCCTGTTCCACTTAACAGCTATATCTTTTCCGGCATTGCCTTTTATGATATCAACAAACTGCTGTGAATGTGTTATAGGTGTTCCGTTTGCCTCGGTGATAACATCACCTTTCTGCAGTCCAACATCTTTCGCGGGACCCGTTTCAGCAACCTGCTGAATCATTGGCTCCATCTGCGCGGGGAAAATACCGAATGAACGCTCATTGAGCTCTTTCAGATCGCTTTTGGGAATAAAAATATCTTTTTCTGTGCCGTTAGTTTTAACCCTGAGCGAAACATCTTCGCCCATAGCTTCGATAAAAACATATCCCCTGACATCATCCCAGTAATTCACGGGATTACCGTTCACGGAAACTATCTGTGAGCCGGGCTGAATGCCGTACTTCACAGCAATTGAATTAGGCGTAACATAACCAACTGTGTTGGTTTCCATTTTCTGTTTGCCTTCAACCAGGTTGATAGTATAGAATATCGCGAATGCCAAAAGCGTATTCATGATAACGCCTGCTGTGATAACGAACATTCTCTGCCAAACAGGCTTTGAACGGAATTCCCACGGCTGCGGCGGCTGGTTAACGAAATCCTTATCCATGCTCTCATCTATCATACCGGCAACCTTAACATATCCG
This sequence comes from uncultured Ignavibacteriales bacterium, assembly GCA_964597425.1. Classification (GTDB taxonomy): domain Bacteria; phylum Bacteroidota; class Ignavibacteria; order Tepidaquicellales; family OLB5; genus OLB5. The sequence goes on from CAZQYL010000125.1 coordinate 3,627, forward strand.
CCTAATGGAAAAATACCAAGTCCGTACTCAGTATCACCCTTAACGAATTTGAAGATGCGGAGATTGAAGAAATCGAAGAACAGATAGAATTTATCCACCTTCATTTTGCAAAGCTTTGCCGCGGCAAAGTGACCGAACTCGTGAACAAAAACCAGTATCACGATCGTTATAAGAAAATAAAGAATTGTGCTTACTACATCCATATTATTTTGTTTTTCTCCTTTTGCATTCCATAACCAAAAAAGAAGTTACAGCGCAATGTTACTATTTAAATACTCTTATTTATTTAACTCAGTTTTTAATCTTAAACAAGCTCAGTGGCTGAATCATAAACGAACTTTCTCGACCAGCTATCGATGCTTACAATATTTTCAAGGCTTGGTGAAACATGATTTTCGTGTTTATCCATTGCGCTTTTTATAAGCGCGGGAATATCGGTGAACCTTATTTTTTCCTTCAGGAAGAGGTCAATTGCAGCCTCATTTGCCCCATTCAATACTATTGGATAAGAACCCCCCGATTTTATTACATCATATGCCAGCTTTAGGCACTCGAATTTTTCCAGGTCAGGCTCATCAAATGTCAGATTTTTCAGCTGTTTAAAATCAATCCTGGGGAAATCTGACTTAATTCTGCCCGGATACGTTAACGCGTACTGAATCGGCACTTTCATATCAGGCACCCCAAGCTGCGCTTTCACAGAGCCATCAGTAAATTCCACCATTGAGTGGATAATTGACTGCGGATGTATCAAAACATCTATGTTTTCCGCTTCTATATTGAACAACCATTTAGCTTCAATAATTTCAAAGCCTTTGTTCATTAATGTGGCGGAATCTATGGTTATTTTATTGCCCATCACCCAGTTAGGATGCTTTAATGCCTGGGCAACTGTTACAGAATTCATTTCTTCTTTTGAAAGCTCCCTGAAGGGTCCCCCTGAAGCGGTTAAAATTAACCGCGATACTTCCGCTATCGGTTCGCCCTGCAGGCATTGCAGTATGGCGCTGTGCTCGCTATCAATTGGAAGCAGGTGTGATTTGCTCTCACGAAGCATTGAATAAATAAGCTCCCCTGCTACTACCAGCGATTCCTTGTTGGCAAGCGCTATATCTTTACCATGCTTAATAGCCTCTATTGTTGGTATCAAGCCGCTGAAACCTACGAGCGCGTTTACAACAAGCTCAAAATCATCACGGGAAGCGATTTCGTTAATGCCCGCCTGCCCGCAAAGAATTTCGCATTTATGATTTAAAGAACGTGACTTGAGATCCTCAAAGCTTGTTTCATTGAAAATTACCGCGGCTTTTGGCTTAAATTCCTCTATCTGCTGAGAAAGAAGCTCAACATTAGAATTTGCTGAAATATATTTAACAGAAACCGGAAATCCATTTCTGTTCAGATTTCTGACAACTTCCAGCGTATTTCTTCCTATTGAACCTGTAGAGCCTAAAACAGCGATATTCTTCATTATAACGTATATATTTGGTAATTTAGCGTTTATTTATGAAAGTTAGTATGCTAATTTTGGGGAAAGGAAACCTGCAGGAATAGAGTGTTTTTCAACGGGTTACATCAAGTTTTCATATGAAAGAGCAAATTAATAATTTTTGAAAATTGTATTGTTAATATACTATTAATTTAATATGTTAAAAGTAATGTAATGTAATTTGTTATGAAAAAATTATATTTAATCCTTTCTTTAATTTGTATATCATTTTCAACAAACGTCCATTCACAGGATGGCTGGTTCTGGCTGAATCCTTTGCCGCAGGGTAACTGGTTAACAGATGTTGAATTTACATCGAACAATACAGTATATGTTTCCGGCGCAGGCGGCACTATGATGAAATCAACTGATGGCGGTAATAATTTTGTATTAATGGAAAATAAGGAGTGCGGCAGTGCGATTATTTTTCTAAATCATCTCACTGGATTTTCAAGTTCAACGAACGGAATTTTGAAAACCACTAACGGTGGAAATAACTGGAGATTTATTCCGGCACCTGTAGATTATGTATATAATTACAGCACAACTCCGTTAATAATTCTGTATGGTATAAAAGATAACAAGGTGTATTTAAGCAGCGATATGGGTGAGAGCTGGAGCTTAAGTCTGACTGCTTTAACTAATAATACAATTAATTCTGTACACTTTCCCGTTAACAGCACCGGGTTTGCCGGCGGCAGTAAATCTGCAATACTGAATAACGCAAGAATATACAAAACTACAAATTCCGGAGTTAGCTGGGATACAGTACAATTAGTTTCAAGATACCAGGTAAGAAGTATATTTTTCACTCATCCGAATACAGGATTTGCTGTTACTGATAATAAAATACTGAAAACCTCAAACAACGGAGCCAATTGGGAACCCGTATATGATCTAAGTACTCAATACTCCCAAATGTTATTTTTTGATAGCAATAATGGATACTTAAGAGGATATTATGATATTGTATATACAACTGATCAAGGCTCAAGCTGGTACAGACCATCAACATCCAACACTGTTTATTTGAAAGACATTAATAACGGGTTTGGTATAGGTACAAACGACAACAGTAATTTCCTTTATAAAACATCAAATAAAGGAGCAAACTGGACCAATATAACTTCTGGATTTACTGATTATCTTTTTGATGTAACTTTTATAAACTCACAAACAGGATTTACTGCAGGGTACGATAAAATATACAAAACCACAAATGAAGGTTTAAACTGGCAGCCCTATATATTAGGTATAGAAGGATGGCCCCCTTTTGTAGAAAACATAATGTTCCCGAATGAAAATACAGGTTATGCAGGAATAGATGGAGGACGAGTTGCAAAAACCACTAATTGCGGTTTAAATTGGGAAGTTTACAAAACAGGAAATCATGATCATTTGCATGGAATGTCGTTTCCATCAGTTGATACGGGTTATGCTGTAACTAAATATGGTTATTATTTAAAAACTATAAATGCCGGAGTTAACTGGAGTGTTATCAGTAAAGATTCAAATTCTTACGGTGATGTTCAATTTATGAATAATCTGACTGGATTTTCGGGAGGATATAATAATTATAATGATAGAGGTGTGATCAAGAAAACAACTAATGGAGGAATAAACTGGGAAGTTTTTTATCTGGACTCAATGAATGCTGTATATGATATATGCATTTCACAACAGAATTATTGGTACGCTGCCGGATATGGAAGAAACTACGGCAATACAAGGAATGGCTTTATTATCATGTCAACTAATTTTGGAGTTACCTGGGAATATACTCAGTTAACACAATCCATCGGTTCAATTAATTTTTCTACAGCTCAAACAGGTTACGCTTCTGCAAATTTTAACCTTACTTATAAAACTACAAATGGCGGCGGTAACTGGTTTGCCACATATTGTATATATGTAGGAACTTCACAGGGACTGTATTTCATTAATGATAACACGGGGTATGGAGTAAATTCTTCCGGCCAGATCATTAAAACCACTACCGGCGGCGGTGTGCTCATCAGCGTTGAGCCGCAAAGTTATATTG
>CAZQYL010000126.1:0-7152 GCA_964597425.1 uncultured Ignavibacteriales bacterium
CATTTGCATTATTTTTTAATGCATGCGCTGATGATGAAAACGTAAAGCTCTCGGACTATCCCATAAATATCGACCCGGGTACAATTGGCGATACTACTTACATTCCAATTACCCCGGTAATTACTGGATTCAACGAGCCGGTGGATATACATTTTGGATATGACCAGCAGTTATATGTTGCCGATAAAAATAATGATAGGATAGTTCAGCTTGATCTTGCGGGCGGCATAGTGAGTTATTCAAACTTTATACTAAGACCCAAAAAAATTACTCAGGACAGGAATTTTGACCTGCTTGTAATTGCATCGGTTATTGATACAATTCCCCCAAACATACTGGATACAGTTGATGTAGTTTACCGCTTCAAGCTTCAGCCTAACGGCGGCACGCTGAATGGAGTTGTGCCAACTATCGCATTCCGCTCAAACCAGCCAACTCCGATACCGGGAGATCATGGTAACTTTACCGGTATATCAACATACCAGGATAACTATTACCTCGTAACACGCTCGGGTAACAATAATTCAAGTCCAATTGACCCCGACAATGCAATATTTAAAATAAACAGATTTGATAACACCAACCCCGTGCCTGAAAGACTATCAGGATTCGAGGTCGAAGGACAAGGATTGCTTTCACTGCAGCAGATATCGGGCATTACGACTTTCACATACAACAATACAGATCTGATCTATATACAGAAATCATCTAACGCTGCATTTAAAGTGCAGTGGTGTATATATGATGATATAGACGAGATATATACCGCAAAATTTGAGCCATCATCCGGGGTTGATCTGCTGAGAAACGGATTGATGATAGAGCCGGCTGATATAACACTTGATCAATTCAATAATATTTTTATTATCGATTCATACAAGGATTCACTTTACAAATTCAATTCACTCGGCAAGCTGAAATCAGAGTCATTTGGCGGCGAAGGGATATCCCCCACCCAGTTCTCGAATCCCCTCGGAGTTGCCTTCTTTAACAGGACATTATACATTTGCGATACAGGCAATAACCGTATACTCAGGTTTATTCTTTCTACTGATAATAATTAAGTTCAGAAATTAATTTCAATTAAATAGTTTCATTATGAAAAAAGTAATATTCTTTTTATTAATGTGCGTATCCGTTTACGCCCAGGTAATACCCATTGATTCACTTCGCAGGCAGGATGCAAACGGCGTCCCATTGCTGCTCGGGCAGACTGTAACCGTACGGGGAGTTGTAACTATGTCACAGGAGCTGGGATCTCCGCTTGTTTACCTGCAGGACCCAACCGGCGGAACAATCGGCTATGACGCGGCATTTTGGGCCGGCACCAACGATAAAGACAGTGTTCAGGTTACTGGCGTGGTTACTCAGTTTAATGGATTAACTGAGTTTACTCCTGTAAATAGTTATATTAAACTTGACTCAAACAAACCGTATACACCAAGAATAGTTACATGCAGTAATGTAAGGCTTGATGGTGAAACATACGAGGCTCAGCTTATCAGAATAAACGGTGTTACTGCAGTACATAATACTTCAGGAGCCAATGTAACTACATGGACAACATCCGGTTCCGGTACAAATTACAGAGTTCTTGTAGGCAATGATTCGGTTGAAATAAGGATATACTCTTCAACCAATATCGCCAATTCACCTGTTCCGCCATTTCCGTTTGATGTTGTTGCTCTTGTAAGTCAGTTTGATGCATCAGCGCCCTATACATCCGGATACCAGATACTCCCCCGTTCATTAAGCGATTTTTACACACAGGGCGGCTCGGGTCCGTTATTAAGCTCAATAAGTTATTCCAACATTCAGCAGACAAGTGTTACAATTAACTGGCAGTCATCTACCGCATCAAATTCAAAGGTCCGCTGGCAGGCTGCTGATTCAAATTACCAGGTTATTGCATATACTGATTCAGTTACAAATGCAACTAATGTTACAAATCATTCTGTAGTGCTCTCAGGTTTGCAGGCAGGAAGAATTTATTATTATAATGTCAGCTCAACCGACGGGAACGGTACAACTACGAGTCCTAATCAGTATTTCTGCACACAGTCCAATTCAACCGGTGCAATAAATGTGTATTTTAACCGTTCGGTTGATACAACACTGAATTCCGGTGAGATAGCCCAGGGCAATGTGAATTTCCAAACAAAGCTGTTACAGCGGATAAATGCCGCACAGTATTCAATTGATATGGCACTTTACAGCCTTAATGATCTTACTCAGGTACGTGATGCGCTTATCAGCGCGAAAGTACGCGGAGTAAAGATCAGATTCGTTTATGATTCCCGGGATAATCAGGCGCTGGTTGACGAGATAATTGCCTCAGGTATTCCCATGATAAAGCGCACCAACAGCAGCGGACTTATGCATAATAAATTTTTTGTGTTTGATTACAGGTATAATACTTCTCACAGCGGGTGCTGGGTATGGACAGGCTCAACAAATTTAACCAATCTGCAGTTGTATTCTGATGCCAACAACGTAATTGAACTGCAGGATAGAACGCTTGCGGCTGTTTACACACGTGAGTTTGAAGAAATGTGGGGCTCAGCAACAGACCTGCCTATAGTTTCGCGCTCCAAATTTGGTTCTAATAAGACTGATAATACTCCAAAAAAACTTAATCTCAACGGAACTCCCGTCGAAGTTTATTTCACTCCGGGAGATAATACCTCAACACAGATACAGAGTTTTATTACAGCAAATTTTGATTACGACTGTTTCTTCAGCATTCTTTCATTTACAGATTACAATATTGCAAACAGGATGAAATCAAGGTACTCACCTTCAAGCGGCAGGTATGTAAAAGGTGTTTTTGATAAAGATACTTCAGGCGGGGTTTTCAGGGAAATGGCAGGATTCGGTCCGTTTGCATGGAACCCGGCAGGCGATGTTGTAAGGGATGTTGCAGAACCTTATGATCTTCATCATAAATATATGATAATTGATCCTATGCATACATCAAGTAATCCCGTAGTTGAAACAGGTTCCTATAACTACAGCAATGCCGCAAACAGCAGCAATGATGAAAATGCGCTTTTTGTTTACAGTCCGCGTATAGCAAACCTGTATGTTCAGGAGTGGTATAAACGTTATAAGATATCCGGTGGTACGGCTGTTATTGGTATCGAGCAGATCTCAGCGGAAATACCAAACAGGTTTGAGCTTAAGCAGAATTACCCGAATCCGTTCAATCCTTCAACCAGTATCGAATACAATGTGCCCAGAGCAAGCAATGTGCTTCTTAAGGTTTACGATATTGCAGGCAGAGAAGTACAGGTACTTGTGAATGAAAACCAGGTATCAGGCACTTACCGTGTGAATATGACTGCACTGAATATGGCATCAGGTGTTTACTTCTATATTCTTGAAGCTGATGGAATGAGGATTGATTCGAAGAAGATGATTTTAGTTAAGTAAAGAAACAACTTCTTCTGCTAAAGCAGAATAAGTCAAGAAAGTAAAAAGATAAAAAATGAAAGGCAGGTAATAAACCTGCCTTTTTTGTTACCTCAAAACAATTTACAGAATACGAATATATTTTGGCGTACTTATAATAAAATTCTTTTTGCCATTTTAATTCTGCCTTTTTATTTGCTTACATCTACCACTCTTTTTTCAACAGTATTATTTATTACACCCGTTTCCTTTACAACTTCAATTACCAGGTCGCGGTCGTTCCAGCCTGTTTCTTTAGGTGTTATAGGTTCGCTTATTTCACCAAAGAATTTTTTGAACTGGCTGATCACATAGTTATTGGTAGCAATTGTGTACATAGCATCATCACTGACTTCTGCCCTGCCAACATTCATACTTACTATAAAATCATCACTTCCTTCGTTAGCTTTTTTTGAATCATAGCTGTAAGTCAAACCCGAATTATGCAGTAATTCCGCGCCTTCACCTTTGCTAATTTTTTCGAGCCTGATCTTAATATTATTCTTCATCATCTGTTTCAGGGTTTTGCCTGATACGGTAATAGTTTGTATCTCGTTGCCAAAAGGATTTATCTCCCAAATATCACCAACCAGTATATCGCCTTTAAGCAGACTCTTCCTCAGCCCCCCTCCATTAACAAAGCCAATATCGGCACCGGTTTTCATTCTGAACGCGTCTGCTTCAAACTGGCCGAGGTTGCTTTCATCGCTGTATGATGCTCGCCAGTCAACTTCTAGCTTGCCTATCTTAACGCTCAGCTGCGGAAGGTACTCCGCTATCAGATTATCAACTTTTGAGGCGGCATTTTTATCGTATACTGCGGAATCAAGCACAGTTTCAATAAGCGTGCCGTATGAGTCAGTGACTGTATCTTTTTCGGTATCGATTTTCAGGTCAAGCTTCCCCAGATTTCTTCCGTATGAACCTGCCTGTACAATAACAACACCATTTTTGCGAACTGGCTTAAATAGAGTGGAGTGTGAGTGTCCGCCTACAATAATATCTATATCAGCAAAGAATTTTTCGGCAATCTTTTTATCTTCATCAAGTCCTGAGTGTGAAAGCAGAACAACAACATCAGCTCCTTTTGATTTCACTTCATTAATATTAACAGAAAGCACTGAATCAACATTCAGCATAACAAGATCAGTAACATTGGCAGGCAGTGATGTTTCAAAAAGGTCAGGCAGCGTAAGCCCGATAATACCGAATTTCACACCGTTAATTTCCTTTATCACATACGGCTTGCCCATAAGTTTATTCTGAGACTGCATGTAAACATTACTGCTTAGGTAGTCAAACTTTGCCAATGCCAGGGCTGAATCGAGTGAGTATTGGCTGTAGTCAAATTCATGGTTACCAAGCACAAATGCATCTATGTTATAGGAGTTCATTATTTCTATCTGTGATTTCCCGCGAGTGAAGTTTGAAATTGGTGTTCCCTGGAAATCATCACCGGCATTGAGCACCAATGAGTTTGGCGTACGGTATTTGTTTAAATACCCGGTCATGCTGCCAACTCCGCCTACCCAATAATAAACCGGCTCGCCGGTAACTGAGTCTTTTTTTGATACTTTATATGGCTGGTTGCGCGCATGGAAGTCATTCCAGTGCAGAATTGTCACTTCTTTTAGATCCTGTGCATATGTATTAAAGGCAAATATTGCCGTAAGTAATATTAGTATAATTCTCATAAAATAATTTGGTTTGAACTACAAATATAACATTTAATGGTTAAAAAAATGTTAACAAATGAAGAACCTCAATCGAAAAAATAAGTACGGGAAATAGAACACTGATAACACTGATGTTACGGATATCCATGGATAAAATCAGTCGAAATCAGTTTGATCAGCGTCATCCGTGTTCTAATTATTTTTTATCTGCTGATTCCAACAGTTTCGATTATGTAATTGCACCTGTTATAAAAATGCTGTAATTTTGATAAAAATTAGAGGTTTACTGTGAAAAAGAACATATTCTTAGTACTTATCGTTTTACTTTTATTAGTTCCTTCCTGCGGGAAGAAAGATACAACTCAGAACAACACGGGCAAATTTAAGGTTGGATTGGTTTTTGATGTCGGCGGCAGGGGCGATAAATCTTTTAATGATGCCGCATACCGGGGACTTGAAAAAGCGAAACAGGAGCTTGGTATTGATTTCGAGTACATTGAGCCGGGACCGGGCGCAGATAGAGAAGCTGCACTCAGGCAATTTTCCAATCGTTCTGATATCAGCATAATTTTCGGTATCGGTTTTATTTTTACAGACGAAATCACAAAGATCGCCCAGGAATTCCCCGATAAAAAATACGCATGTGTTGATTATACCGTTGATCCCTCAAAAACAATACCGCCAAATCTGGTTGCACTTGAGTTCAGAGAAGAAGAAGGATCTTTTTTGGTAGGAGCAATTGCAGGCTTAATGACAAAATCGAATAAAGTAGGATTTGTCGGCGGCATGGAATCGCCATTGATCAAAAAATTCCAGGTATCATACGAAGCAGGCGTAAAACATGTTAATCCAAACTGCCAGATACTGATCGGGTATGCCGGAGTTACCGGTGATGCATTCAAGAATCCGGGCAAAGGAAAGGAAATTGCGCTTGGGCAGTATAACGATGGAGTTGATATTATTTATCACGCCTCCGGCGTTACGGGACTTGGTGTATTTGAAGCCGCACGAGAAACCAAAAAATTCGCAATTGGCGTTGATTCTGATCAGAACGATGAAGCTCCCGGTTACATCATAACAAGCATGGTAAAAGTGGTTGATGTATCGGTCTATGAAGTAATCAAGCAGGTCAAAGATGGCACTTTCAAAGGCGGCCGTGTTGAAACTTTCGGTCTTGAAACAAAGGGTGTTGATTATGCTTATACTGATAAGAACAAAAACATGATACCCGAAAACGTAAGAACAAAAGTTGAATTGATCAGAAAAGAGATCATTGACGGTCAGATAACAATTCCGACAAAATGAATTCAAATATCAGATAACAAAAACCAAATTACAAATTTTCTTAAAATATAATAATTGCCACGACCTTCAGGTCGTGGTTTTTTACGGTAGCAGTAGCCGGCTTTAGCCGCTAAGCTTTTGTCAGAACAGAAATAACGCCTGTTTTATCTTTTTGAAATGATTAAAATATTAAAAGAACAAAATTATAATGGATCTTCTTGCTGTTAAAATGAACGGTATCACCAAAATATTTGGTGATGATTTTAAGGCAAATGATTCAGTTGACCTGAATGTAAAAGCCGGCGAAATTCATGCCTTAGTTGGCGAGAACGGCGCAGGTAAATCGACATTAATGAACATACTATACGGTATGTATCACCCTGATGAAGGAACCATCACAATAAATGGAAATGCAGTTTCAATTCACTCCCCTGCTGAAGCTATAAAGCTTGGCATAGGAATGGTACACCAGCATTTTATGCTGGTAAGCACGCTAAGCGTGCTTGAAAATATCATTCTGGGCGATGAGGTAACAGGCGCTTTTGATACAATTGATTTGAAACGATGCAGGCAAAAGGTTAAGAAAATTCTTAATAGTTTTGATATCAGTATAGACCTGGAAGAAATTACAGGCAGATTGCCAGTTGGCACTCAGCAAAAAATTGAGATACTTAAGCTACTTTACAGGAATGCTGATATTCTGATACTTGATGAACCTACCGCGGTATTAACTCCCCGGGAA
>CAZQYL010000127.1:0-3965 GCA_964597425.1 uncultured Ignavibacteriales bacterium
ATTGGCGAAAACCTGTGTTAACCCACCGCCCCATTTCACTATCATTGAATCAATTACCGAAGCATTGTGTAAACCAAAATGTACATTCAGCATATTCATAGAATTGAAGCTGTTCTGCGCGTTAATCTCACGTGTCTGCCATTTCGGTACGCCGTTAATTACGGCTTTCATTTTGATGATTGTGCCCAGTGCTGACTTATTTGTCATTCCCGCAATTGGACCCGCCCCAATGCAGTGAATATTAACCCACTTATTATTATTGTTCGTTTCATTTCTGAATAATCCTTTAGTTGAATTAGTACCTGCCATATACATATCAAGATCACCGTCATTATCATAATCACCAAATGTTGTGCCGTAGGTCTGTCCGTTTGTAACAATGGCAAGTGTATCTATCCTTGTAAAAAATCCCATGCCGTTGTTTGAATAATACCTGCTTGCACCTGCATCATTTGTTATGAAGCAATCAAGGTCGCCATCATTATCAAAATCACCCCAGTTATTACCAAGCCAGGCGCCTGCATCACTTACAATTGTGCCAACCTCTGCTGCAGTCATTTTAGCATAGAAGTGCGGTGCTTCACACCTGTATAATCTGTTCTTTATGTTTGTTGAATAATTGGTAAGGAAACCGTCAAGATCACCGTCATTATCTATATCGATCCAGTTCCAGTTCTGGCCGTCAACAATATCAGTAGCTATAATTCCTGTATCGATTCTGTTCAGGAAGTAGGGAACATTTTGTTCTTTGAGCAGATTCCGGTAGAGATAGTCCCTTCCGCCGATATTGTTTGCAGGTCCGGTTCCAACAAACAGATCGATATCACCATCCTGGTCATAATCAGAAAAAATGGGTATCGTAAACGCATCAAGGGAATCTGTTGTCTGAGTAGAGTCTATCCGGGTAAATGTTCCGTTTCCGTTATTATAAAACAGCCTGTTTTCATGAAGTACACCGTTAAAGTTATAAGCGGCTGCCAGGAATAAGTCTGCGTATGTATCATTGTTAATATCACCCCAAACGCATCCCCAGCCGGTATTCAAATTTGAATCCGCAATTGAACCTGATAGGATCCTTGTGAATACAAAGTTCCCGTCATTCCTGTATAAGTGTGTTGTTGGATTTGCCTGAATAGTGGTAATTACAAATACATCAGGGTCGCCGTCATTATCATAATCTGCCCACGAGTTGCCTAAAACCGGACCCTGCAGCGGAATTGAACCCAAAACCTTTACAAAATTCCCGTTACCAAGATTCCTGAATATATCTTTGCGGGAAATGTACAGGTCAAGCAGTTCATCATTATCCACGTCAATCCAGCTTGCGCCAATATAAGTGCCGGCAAGCGGTTCGTTTACAATTGGATTTGACGCATCAGTGACTTTTACAAAAAATTGTGATAAAAGTGAATCTGTACAAAAGAAATTTAAAAGTATAACAAGTGAAAGGCAGAAAGATTTAATAAAATACCGCAAAAATACCTCCTTATAAGTTTTTTACAAATATAAGAAGAGGGCTATTCTTACATTATTTGAAAATTGACTTTTTTGTAGAATGCATTTCTGTAGCTCTCGGGGGAGAAATTGTAGGTTTTTTTGAATAAAAAGCTGAAAGAACTCAGTGATTCATACCCCGAATTCAGACAGATCTCAGTAATGGAGGAATTTGTGGATTCCAGCATTATTCTGGCTTTTTCAAGTCTAACACTTTTTAAGTATTGGTAGGGTGAAACGCCTGTATACGATTTGAATTTCCTCAGGAAATGGTGCGGGCAAAGAGAAGATATTTTTGAAAGCATATCAAGGTCAATTGCTTCATGGTAATTTGATTCAATGTAATCCTTTGCTTTATTCAGCCTGTTAAAAAGCTCAATGCGTGTTGAGCGTTTTACGGAGTTCAGCTCATCTGCTTTTTTTGAAGCGGCAAGCTGTGAGCGGAAAGTATGCTCCAATATGCCGTGCAGATATTCATTAAGCATATTTGTATCATAATTACCTGCATTCAAAGCGGAGCGGATACTGTTTATGTATGTAAGCAGAGTACTATCTGCGTGATATAATTTCTGAAAAAAGTTAACAGGATATTTATCCCTTACCTCGGGGAAATCCAGCAGGTATTCATCGCTATTGAATGATGAGTAGAAAACATCTTCAACAAATTTTGCGGTGAAGTTAAGTGTAAGTGATTCAACCGGTTTATCGGAATCGATAAGACTTTGATAGATAGAATCCCTGTTGAGTATAAGATACATATTATCCTGTACGCCGTATTTCATGTTGCCAAGTATGTACTGCTCACTTCCGCCGAATGCGAATTTAAGAGAAAGTGTGGTCCAGTGCTCAGGGTAATACAGGTACGAAAATTTCCCGTTCAGTATAATATTCTGCTCAACAAACTGGCGGTTCCACCGCCTGTAGTTATAGCTGAAATCGTCCATATCCGGAAATTTTGTTATTACCTTAACGCTCATTTTGTATATACAATACCTGTTTAACTGAGTTAAATTTAGAGAAAATTATGGATAATTGAAACCAATAAAAGGGAAATTATTAATTTCACCAAAAAGGCTGAAAAATAACATTTTTCAGCCTTTTCAACATTCAAGTTTCTAATAAAATTACTGCGACATCTTATCGAACTGTTCTCTTGTCATGAGCACTATATTCAGCTTTGTTAAATATTTTGTATAAACTGCATCTGTTTTTGCCTTTGCCTCAGCAATTTCCTTTTCAATCCCGGGAATCCTTGAAAGATAAGACTCTGATGGTTTGCCGTTATAGAAAGCAATGTTTGTGTAAACATCCCCAAGCTTTTCACGCAGTCTTTCTTCCCCGGTAATCCGTCCTTCTTTTGTGGCAACCAAAGTCACCCTTATTTCTTCAAGTTTATCTATCAGTTCTTTTGCGGTATTTTCATCACCTTTTGATTCATCTATCATTTTTTGGGCATCCTTTTGTACTTTCAGTATATTTTCAACTATGAATGCAAGGTCCTCATGCATTTTCAGAAGCTTCATGCTGGATTCATACTGCAGGGTTATATCGCTTCTGCTGTGTTTGCACAACGGGTGTATCTTCAGATCGAGAATCCCTTCAATTGTTCTGCTGCCGGCCGTAAGTACCATTTTGTAAGTTCCTTCCGGCACAAATGGTGAAACAAATCCGCTGAAGTCGGGTTTCACTCCCTTCGCGACTTTAGGCGGCTTAACCCGCATATCCCAGGTAATTTTATTTATGCCTTTTCTTTTGGTGCCCGGTAACGATTTAATAAGGCTGCCGGAGGCATCATATATATCTACTTTCACGTCGCCGGTTACAATCCTGTCTTTCAGGTAATACATTATTACCGCATCTTCCGTGGAGTTTGTTCCCGTGAACGTTCCGGCCTGATTAGGAAAACTTCCGTTTAAAAATCCCCCGTATATATAGTTTTCTCTTACAGGCATAAACGAAGCCTCGGAATTCAAAAGTTCATTATTAACACTTCTGATGCCGGTAAGGTCATCTACTATCAATACACCTCTGCCGTGTGTCGCTATTATGAGATCATGTGTTACCGGGTGAATTGCAATATCCCTCACTTCAGCAGGTGGAACATTGGCATTGTACAGAACCCAGCTTACACCTCCATCTATACTTATGTATAAACCGAATACAGTACCGGCAAACAAAAGGTTTGGATTAACAATATCCTGCTTTATTTTATGTGCGTAACCAATGAGCTCTGGAGTGGTAATTGATAACCATGTTTTGCCAAGATCAGTAGTTCTGTAAATATAAGTCTTCATATCTCCAAGCGCATGATTATCAAAGGAAACAAAAGCTGTATTGCGGTCAAAACTGCCGGCGTCAATTCCTGAAACCCATGCATTTTTAGGTAATCCCGGGATATTTTTTACGACATTATCCCAGCTTGCCCCGTTATCAGCAGAAACCTGGACGTTGCCGTCATCTGTACCGACCCA